>NZ_CP183040.1:0-31136 GCF_048398245.1 Thauera butanivorans | reverse complement strand
TATACCCTAACTTGGCGTCAGACCATCCGGCGCTAAATCGTCAGAATAGAGTTGCCTTCCGAATTGATTGACATACGCCGTCAAGGGTCATAGATTTCTTCCTGACACATTTCCCTCAGGAGGATACCTTGCACGGTCAGCGCATCGGTTACGTCCGCGTCAGCAGCTTCGACCAGAACCCAGAACGGCAGCTCGAACAGATCCAGGTGGATAAAGTGTTCACCGACAAGGCGTCGGGCAAGGACACACGGCGGCCCGAACTGGAACGGCTGCTCGCCTTCGTGCGCGAAGGCGACACGGTCGTGGTGCACAGCATGGATCGTCTGGCGCGCAACCTCGACGACCTGCGCCGCCTGGTGCAGGGCCTCACCCAGCGCGGCGTACGCATCGAGTTCCTTAAGGAGCATTTGACCTTCACCGGCGAGGACTCGCCGATGGCGAACCTGATGCTGTCGGTAATGGGCGCGTTCGCCGAGTTCGAACGCGCCTTGATCCGCGAGCGGCAGCGCGAGGGCATCGCGCTCGCCAAGCAGCGCGGGGCCTACCGTGGCAGGAAGAAATCCCTGTCGTCTGAGCGTATTGCCGAACTGCGCCAACGTGTCGAGGCTGGCGAGCAAAAGACCAAGCTGGCTCGTGAATTCGGAATCAGTCGCGAAACCCTGTATCAATACTTGAGAACGGATCAGTAAATATGCCACGTCGTTCAATCCTGTCCGCCGCCGAGCGCGAAAGCCTGCTGGCGTTGCCGGACACCAAGGATGAGTTGATCCGTCACTACACGTTCAGCGAAACCGACCTCTCCATCATCCGGCAGCGGCGCGGCCCGGCCAACCGGCTGGGCTTCGCCGTGCAGCTCTGTTACCTGCGCTTTCCTGGTGTCATCCTGGGCGTCGATGAGCCGCCGTTTCCGCCCTTGTTGAAACTGGTCGCCGACCAGCTCAAGGTCAGCGTCGAAAGCTGGGACGAATACGGGCAGCGGGAGCAGACCCGGCGCGAGCACCTGGTCGAACTGCAAACGGTGTTCGGCTTCCAGCCCTTTACCATGGGCCACTACCGGCAGGCCGTCCAGTTGCTGACCGAGATGGCCTTGCAGACCGACAAGGGCATCGTGCTGGCCAGCACCTTGATCGAGCACCTGCGGCAGCAGTCGGTCATTCTGCCTGCCCTCAACGCCGTCGAGCGGGCGAGCGCCGAAGCAATCACCCGCGCCAACCGGCGCATCTACGATGCCTTGGCCGAACCGCTGTCGGACGCGCATCGCCGCCGCCTCGACGATCTGCTCAAGCGTCGGGACAACGGCAAAACGACCTGGCTGGCCTGGCTGCGCCAATCGCCCGTCAAACCGAATTCGCGGCACATGCTGGAACACATCGAACGCCTCAAAGCGTGGCAGGCGCTCGACCTGCCTTCTGGCATCGAGCGGTCGGTGCACCAGAACCGCCTGCTCAAGATCGCCCGTGAGGGTGGCCAGATGACGCCCGCCGACCTGGCCAAGTTCGAGGCGCAGCGACGCTATGCCACCCTGGTGGCGCTTGCCATCGAGGGCATGGCCACCGTCACCGACGAAATCATCGACCTGCACGACCGCATCCTGGGCAAGCTGTTCAACGCCGCCAAGAACAAGCATCAGCAGCAATTCCAGGCGTCCGGCAAGGCGATCAACGCCAAGGTGCGGTTGTTCGGCCGCATCGGCCAGGCGCTGATCGAGGCCAAGCAGGCGGGCCGCGATCCGTTCGCCGCCATCGAGGCCGTCATGTCCTGGGATGCCTTCGCCGAGAGCGTCACCGAAGCGCAGAAGCTTGCGCAGCCCGAGGACTTCGATTTCCTGCACCGCATCGGCGAAAGCTACGCCACGCTGCGCCGCTACGCGCCGGAATTCCTTGCCGTGCTCAAGCTGCGGGCCGCTCCCGCCGCGAAGGACGTGCTCGACGCCATCGAGGTGCTGCGCGGCATGAACAGCGACAACGCCCGCAAGGTGCCCGCCGACGCGCCGACCGAGTTCATCAAGCCGCGCTGGCAGAAGCTGGTCATGACCGACACCGGCATCGACCGGCGCTACTACGAACTGTGCGCGCTGTCGGAGATGAAGAACGCGTTGCGTTCCGGCGACATCTGGGTGCAGGGGTCGCGCCAGTTCAAGGACTTCGAGGACTACCTGGTGCCGCCCGCGAAATTCGCCAGCCTCAAGCAGGCCAGCGAATTGCCGCTGGCCGTGGCCACCGACTGCAACCGGTACCTGAACGACCGGCTGACGCTGCTGGAAACACAGCTTGCCACCGTCAACCGTATGGCGACGGCCAACGAGCTGCCGGACGCCATCATCACCGAGTCAGGCTTGAAGATCACGCCGCTCGACGCGGCGGTACCCGACACCGCCCAAGCGCTGATCGACCAGACGGCAATGATCCTGCCGCACGTCAAGATCACCGAACTGCTGCTGGAGGTGGACGAATGGACGGGCTTCACTCGGCATTTCGCGCATCTGAAATCGGGCGACCCGGCCAAAGACAAGAACCTGTTGCTGACCACGATCCTCGCCGACGCGATCAACCTGGGCCTGACCAAGATGGCGGAGTCTTGCCCCGGCACGACCTACGCCAAGCTGGCTTGGCTGCAAGCCTGGCACATCCGCGACGAAACCTACGGGGCGGCGCTGGCCGATCTGGTCAACGCACAGTTCCGCCATCCCTTCGCCGAGCACTGGGGCGACGGCACCACCTCATCGTCGGACGGCCAGAACTTCCGCACCGGCAGCAAGGCCGAGTGTCGTTTTCAGAAGGCGACTGCACGAAATATCAGGAGTCGGCTGCACTGCCAGAACTGGCCGCCTGCAAGGCAGCGTAGAGAGCGGTTTTTCCTACCTTGAGGCGTGCGGCGGCCTCGCGGACATTCAAGCCGTTGGCGACAAGCTCCCGCGCTCGTTGCAACTTGTCGGCAGTGACAACCGGCTTGCGTCCGCCTTTGCGCCCGCGTGCGGCGGCAGCGGTCAACCCGGCCTTGGTGCGCTCGCGGATCAGGTCGCGCTCGAACTGGCCCAGCGCACCGAACACATGGAAGATGAGCCGTCCGCCCGGCGTGGTGGTGTCGATGTTTTCAGTCAACGAGCGGAAGCCGACGCCCCGTGCTTCCAGCTTGCCGACCGTCTCAATCAGGTGCGGCAGGGAGCGGCCAAGCCGATCCAGCCGCCAGACGACCAGCACATCGCCATCGCGCAGATAAGCCAGCGCATCGGCCAAGCCGGGCCGGTCTGCCTTGGCCCCGGATGCCGTGTCCTCGAAAACCCGTTCGCAGCCTGCATTGCGCAGCGCATCCGTCTGCAAGGCGGTGTCCTGTTCCGCCGTCGATACCCGCGCATAGCCGATGAGTGCCATTTCCGCCCATTTGTCCGTTATACCGTCCGCCTATCTTATTGTCCGTCATCCCGTTGCGCAAGATGTTTTCGGACAGGCGTCCGGTTTGGCCGCCTAATGATCGTTTGGCGGACAAGGCGACTGGCATCAGCCGAACAGCTCGCTATGGGAGCCAAGCCGCGCCAGTCGCAGGGTGTCGGCGTCGGACTTGCGGTAGATCAGCAGCAGGTCGGGCTTGATGTGGCATTCGCGGTAGCCCGCCCAATCGCCGGAAAGATCGTGGTCGCGGTATCGCACATCCAGGGGCTGATCGGTCGCCAGCGCGACCAGAACCGGCTTGAGGTCATCATTCGTGCAGCGGACTCCTGATACTGTTCGTTCAATAGACGACTGCACAACAGCCTTCAAACCGCGTTGTCTGGTGCAGTCGTCTTCTGAAAATGACACCGAGAGCACCGGCCACATCAACCCGAAATACGGGAGCAGCCCAGGGCGGACGTTCTACACCCACATTTCTGACCAGTACGCGCCATTTCACACCAAGGTCGTGAACGTCGGCGTGCGCGATTCGACCTACGTGCTCGACGGCCTGCTGTACCACGAGTCCGACTTGCGGATCGAGGAGCATTACACCGACACGGCGGGCTTCACCGATCACGTCTTCGCCCTGATGCACCTCCTGGGCTTCCGCTTCGCGCCGCGCATCCGCGACCTGGGCGACACCAAGCTCTACATCCCGAAGGGCGACGCCGCCTATGACGCGCTGAAACCCATGATCGGCGGCACGCTCAACATCAAGCACGTCCGCGCCCATTGGGACGAAATCCTGCGGCTGGCCACCTCGATCAAGCAGGGCACGGTGACGGCCTCCCTGATGCTCCGAAAGCTCGGCAGCTACCCACGCCAGAACGGCCTGGCCGTGGCGCTCCGCGAACTGGGCCGCATCGAGCGCACGCTGTTCATCCTGGACTGGCTGCAAAGCGTGGAACTGCGCCGCCGCGTGCATGCCGGCCTGAACAAGGGCGAGGCGCGCAATGCGCTGGCCAGGGCAGTGTTTTTCAACCGCCTGGGTGAAATCCGCGACCGCAGTTTCGAGCAGCAGCGCTACCGGGCTAGCGGCCTCAATCTGGTAACGGCTGCCGTCGTGTTGTGGAACACGGTCTATCTGGAACGGGCTGCGCACGCGCTGCGTGGCAACGGCCATGCCGTTGATGACGCGCTGTTGCAGTACCTGTCGCCGCTCGGTTGGGAGCACATCAACCTCACCGGCGATTACCTCTGGCGCAGCAGCGCGAAGATCGGCGCGGGCAAGTTCAGGCCGCTACGACCGCTGCAACCGGCTTAGCGTGCTTTATTTTCCGTTTTCTGAGGCGACCCCATCCAGCAGGCTCTCGCGCATGGCGGCATCGAAGCTGGCCGGGGGCAGCATGTCGGCGAACAGCTTGCCGTTGATGTAGGGGAAGGCGGCCAGGTGCTCGTCGAGGTTTTTCAGCCGCTTGTCCTGCGGCGTGTTGAGCACGTAGAACAGGGTGGACAGATGGTGCGCCAGGTCGGCCCCGTCGACGCCCGTGCGCAGCTCGATGTAGTCCTGGAACTGGCGCTTCTCGAAAATCCCCGTGTCTTCGGCGAACAGGCAGAACAGCATGCGCACCAGGTAGAGCTCGAGCGGGCGCCCCTCGTAGCCGATTGCCCGCAACTGGTCGTGCAGGCGGCCCATGCGCTCGGCCGCCTTGATGTTGATCGGGTCCTGAGGCTTGATGACCTGGGTCTGATAGCCAGCGATGAACCCGAACAGGCGGACGTTCTTGTAGAGCTCCTCGAGAGGGAATTCGTATGTCGCCCCTTCGACCAGGTCGAAGAGCCGAAAGCGCGCAAAGTCACATACCAGGACGAAACGCGGCAGATCTCGCTCGGCGATCCCCGGAAAGTAGTCCATCGCCTGGGTGTGGGCACGGTCCAGGTTCTTGCCGCGCGACTTCATCTCGACCAGCAGGATGCCGGGCCAGAACAAGTCGACGTAGCCGGCGCCACCACCGTACTTCTTCACCGCATGCTCAAAGCTGGCAATGCGCTTGTTGGTGATCCCGAAGATCTCGAAGAAGGCGATCAGGAAAGGCTTGCCCTCGCCGTCCTCGTTGCTGGCGTCAGCCCAGTGCTTCGAGAACGCCAGGGCGCGCGATTTTATTTCGTTCCAGGATAAAGGCATGTGTCGTTATTGGCTTATTGCGTTCGTGCGTTATTGCGTTATTTCTCTTGAATCCTGAAGTGCCCCACCAGCGCCTCTTCGATCAGATCTGACTCACTCACCCGCTTGCCGCTGGCCATCGTGCGGCGGAACGCTTCCTCCTTCAGGAACAGATCGAGCGCGGGGTCGATGCGGATCGACTTCGTTCTGCGCTGCGAGACCAGCACCGAGGCCGACTCCACGCCCGAAGTCCCGGATGTCGGCCGCTCGGCAGCAGCGGCAGCGCCCCCGGCCAGGAAGTTGTCGAGGTTGGGTTTTCCTTTCACGCTTGAATCTCCTTGAAGAGGGCGGCCATCTCGGCGATCGCCTGGGGGTCCTTGGCGAGCTCGGCCACCGTGGCACCCTCACCGATGGCACGCCGGTAGGCCACACGCTCGCAGATGCGCGCCTCGAGGAGGCGCAGCTTGTGCTCGTGCAGGTAGTCGATCATCTCCCCGGTATCGCGGGTTCGCGGATCGATGCGCATCAGCAGCACATGCACGTCGAGCCCCGCATTGAAGTCCTTGGCCAGCTCGACAATCTCAAGCAGATCGGTCATCGCAGCGGCATCAAGGTTGGAGGCCCCCACCGGGACCACTGCACGCTCGGCCAGCAGCAGCGCAGCGCGCAGGCTGGCCGAATCCCGGCCACCGGCATCGATGACGGTATGGCCGAAGCCCTTCGACAGATTCTTGCCCTCGTCGAAGACCGCCTTGCCCAGCAAGCAGGTCGTCGTCGGCGACGGCTCGCGCCCAGCCCCACGCCGCCAGGCGGCCCAACTGGCGGCCGAGGCCTGCGGGTCTGCATCGATCAACAAGGTCGCCGCCTGTGCGGCAAAGAGGGCAGCCAAGTGGGTGGCGATCGTGGTCTTTCCCACGCCGCCCTTGGTGTTGACGACCGCTATCCGCATTTCGATCAGTCCTTATTTCGTTACTGCATTATATAAATACATAAAGCAACATTGAATGTCACCGATAAACATCCCGACGGTTGCCGACCTTCACGACCAGGATGCGCATGACCCCGTCCTCGATGCTGGAGATCAGCCGGTAGTCGCCCACGCGATACTTCCAGAAGTCCCCCAGCTTGCTGCCCTTGAGGGCTTCACCGATGCTGCGGGGGTCGTCTAGCTTGGCGACGCGCTCAAACAAGAAGGCGAGGATGCGCCGGGCGTCCTGACGGTCGAGCTTCCCCAGCTCGCGCTCGGCGGCGGGGTCGAGATCAACCTTCCAGGCCATAGCGCTTCATAACCTCTTCGAGCGGAACCGTCTGGGTCTTGCCCGAGCGGATATCGATGAGGCGCTGCTCGGCGAGGTACAGATCCTCGAGGTCATCGAGGTGCTCACGAATGGCCTCGACCATGTAGTAGGTCTTGCTGCGCCCCGTCATCTGGGCCAGATTCTGCAGCCTTTGCGAGACGTCATCAGGCAGGCGGATGGAAACGGCACCCATCGCAGAGACTCCTATCAACCGAATAGAGATACAAGTATCTCACATCAACGCCACAGCCGCTCGAACCGCGCCGGGTTGGTTGCCGTATAGCGCACGGTGTGCTGGATGTTGCGGTGCCCGAGGTAGTCCTGGATGAGCCGGGTGTCCGCGCCCTGGTCGGCGAGTGCGTAGCCACAGGCGTGGCGCAACATGTGGGGGTGCGCCTCGACGGACAGCTCGGCCAGTTCCCCGTAGCGCCGGATCGCCACCCAGGCGGTCCGGCGGTTGAGCGGCGCCCGCCGCTCCGAGACGAAGAACGTGTCGCCCGCCGGCGCGAGACGCGCCCGCTCGATGAGCCAGGTCTTGATGGCCCGCAGCTCGTCGCCCCGAAGCGGGTGCGTGGCCGACAACCCCTTCTTCAGCCGGGCTACGTGAAGCACCCGGCTCTCGAGATCGACCTGGTGCAATTTGAGTGCGCAGGCCTCGGACACCCGCAGCCCGTGGCGGAACATCAAGAGGATCAGGCAGCGGTCGCGTAGCTCGGTGCGGCTGCCGCGGGTGGCCGTGATCAGGCGCTCGACCTCGCGTGGCGTGAGGTGTTTGCGATCGTTCATCGTTTTGTCCAATGTTCGGGAAAAAAACGCGGCGCAAAGCCGCGCCGTTGCTGGGGGTGGGGTCTGGACATTAGACAAAATGGTTCATTTTGTCTAATCACGCCGCGCCATGCCCCTAAACGACCTCGTCGCCAGCCCACTCATGGCAGACAGCAGGCGGCCAACTGCTGCCATACCTTGTATCAGCAGAGCCGTCATTCGAGCGACCGGTGAGCTCCGAAAGCTTCCAGGTGTGCGAACGACGCGGCCCGTGCCTTCGCGAAGTTCATGACGCATACGAAGCTCGAACGGCCTCGATCAAAGGCTGCTCAGCGTCGAAGAGCTTGGTAATGGAATTCAGTCTGCTGCACGCGTTGCCAGTATCCCGAAGTGATACGGTGCAGCGGCTGCGAGTTCCACTTGAACGACTGAATCGAACCCAGTCCTAATCAACCAGCTTGCACATTGTTCCGGTCTGGGTCGGATAGCTAGTGGCGGCCCACGTGGTGTTTCGATGTCGCTGCGCCAGTGAATCACCGACAGCGTACCTCCGGGTTGAAGCGTACGGTGGGCTTCGCGCAGCAGGATCAGCGGGTCTTCGATGTGCAGCAGGTTGAAAATCATGACGTGCCCCTGCGAACCAGCTGACACGCCCGTGCCGCGCTCGACGAAGTCGCGCATCTCGGCCTGGACATTCACCAGCCCTACGGCTTGTGCTCGTTGCGCGACAAGGCTGACCATCTCTGGCTCGATGTCGAGCGCAGTCACCTTGCCACGCGTGCGGCCTGCCGCTGGCAAGGTGAAGGTGCCGTAGCCGCAGCCAAACTCGAGCACGTTACAGCTGCTGTTTTGCGGCAACCGGAGCCGATCCAGCACAGTGTGAGGATCAAAGAACGAGGCCCAATAGGCCTCGTCCGGCATGCCGCTCTCGCGCCCTTTCATGAACGCCTCAGTGCTTGGCCTGGCCCGTCGCCTTGTTCGCCGCGTCGAAGCCGCCTTTGGCCTTCCACTCCTCGAATCCGCCCTGCAGAATGCGCACGTTCTCGTAGCCCGCGACCCGCAGCGCGAAGCCGGCCTGAGCCGACAGACTGCCGGAATTGCAGTAGATCAGCACCGGTTTGTCACGCGGGATGCTGTCGCGTTCGGCAAGCACCCGGCGCCATTCCAGGTTGACCGCGCCGGAAATGTGGTCCTTGGCGAACTGACCGGCATCGCGCGCATCGATGACGTGGAAGCGCGGCCAGTCCTCGCGCGGAATCTGCTCGGCGAAGATGACGCCGCCGCCGTAGTCGACGAAATCCAGGTAGCCGGCCATCTCATCGACGGCCTGCTCGTTGGCCTGCGCGTTAGCGATAGCCGGTGAGGCGATGACGGCCAGGGCTACGGCGGTCGCGCGGATCAGCCTGAAGGTCATGTTGATTGTCTCCATGTGTTCGATTGCTTGTTATGTGTGGGGACGGTCAGAACACCAGTACCTTGTCGGCGGCGGCCGTCCAGTCCGCCAGCTCCTTGAGGGTGCTGCGGCGCGCATTGGGCACGACGTCCTCGTCGGCATAGCCGCGCGCGTCCATGCAGGTGCCGCACAGGGCCACCTCGCCACCGACCATGCGCACCATGTCGCCGGCGTTGTAGTAGCCCTCGGGCACCTTCTGCCCAGCCTTGGCGCAGGCCACCGCATCCCCCATCAGGAAGACGCGCACGGTCTCACCGTCGAGCTTGCCCAGCGCACGCGCAAGGCGCAGGCCGTTGTAGCTGCGCTCGGTGCCGTAGGGGCCGTCGTTGAGGATGAAGAGCGTCTTCACGGTCACCTCCTTGGTGCGTGGGCGCCTACTTGCCGCCCGACTTGATGGTGGCCTTCAGGGCGTCGAAGTCGCGGCGCACGGTGTCCTGGAACAACAGGCCGGACTTGTCCTGCTTGGCCACACCCTCGAGATCGAGCACGTCGGCGACGATCTGGTAGCTCGCTGCGCCGTTGTGTTCCTTGCCGTCGGCGACGATCAGCTGGTTGCCGTAGAACACGGCCGGCGCGGGCAGTCCCTGCGCCAGGCTCGAGGGCAGCAACTGAATGGGCACGCGGTAGGTGTTGGCGACTTCGGCCGCGACCTGCAGGTTACCGTTGCAGCGCTGGCCGGGCGGATCCTTGGCAATGAAGGTCAGCACCTTCTGGCCGGCGGAGGTCTGGGCGCCGGGCACAGCCATCGATACGTCGGCCGCGATGGCCGATAGGCTGAAAAGGGCGCCCAGGAGGCTGAATCCGATACTTCTCATGCGATGTCTCCTCGCTTGTGTCGTTTGTTGTGGTGAAGGTTGAATGGATCAGCGCTCGACAGGCAGCCCGCCCGCCTGCCATTCGGTGACGCCGTCGGTGATCTTGTGCGCGGTGAAGCCGCGCTCGCGCAGCAAGGCGACCGCCTCGTCGGACATGACGCAGAACGGGCCGCGACAATAGGCGACCACTTCCTTGCCTGACGGCAATTCGGCCAGTCGCTTTTCCAGTTCGCCGAGCGGCATCGAGCGCGCGAACGGCAGGTGCCCCGCCGCGTACTCGGATTCGGGCCGTACGTCGATGACGACGATGTCGCCGCTGCGCGCCTTGGCGAGCAGGGACTCGCGACTCTCCGCGCTGAGCAGATCGGGGGCGGCGCTCATCTGCTCGAGCGCGAGCCGCAGTTCGAGCAGGTGCGCTTCTGCCACGTCGCGGACGTTGAGCCACAACTCGGCGACGTCCTGGCCGCTCAGGCGGTAACGGATGAACTTGCCCTCGCGCCGGTTCTCCACCAGCCGGGCCTCGCGCAGCGCCTTGAGATGGGCGCTGGCCAGACGCATGTCGATGCGCGCCTGCTGCGCCAGCGTCTCTACCGTCTTCTCGCCCTGGGCGAGCAGTTCGATCAGCTCGAGCCGCTTCGGGCTCGACAGCGCCTTGCCGATGCGGGCGACGTGTTCGTAGAGGGAAGACTTGGTGATGTTGGGTTTCATACGCACACTCTAACAAGCGTGCGTATGTTTGCAAGTGTAGTGCTGGATCTTAAGGTTGAGCCTGTTCTGCGTCGGCCATGTCGCGTCGGGCGTGGACGATGATGAGCAGTCCCGACCACAGCGCAAGCCCAGACATCACCAGCGCGACGATCAGGTCCGGCAAGGCGCTACCGGTACCGAAGACGCCTACCGCCGCGAGGATGACCGCGAGATTGCCGATTGCATCGTTGCGGCTGCATAGCCACACCGAACGCATGTTCGCGTCACCCCCTCGGAAGCGATAGAGCATCAGCGCCACCCCCGCATTGGCGACCAGTGCGAGTACCCCGACTGCACCCATGGTCAGCGGCTCCGGCGTAATCCCTTGCTGGAAGGCCCACAGGGCGCGCGCCATCACGACGGTGCCGAACAGCGCCATCGCCACACCCTTGAGCAGGGCCGCGCGCGCCCGCCACATCAACCCCCACGACAGCACGGTCAGCGACAGCGCGTAGTTGGCGGCGTCGCCGGCGAAATCGAGGGCGTCGGCCCATAGGGCGACCGAGCCGGCAGCGAGGCCGGCGACGAACTCGACCAGGAACATCGCCGCGTTGACGATCAACGCGATCCACAATGCCTGGCGGAAACGTGGGCTCGCCGCGCTGGCATCGCAGGCGGAATGGGAACAACAGCCGGACATGGCGTTCTCCTGTTGGTGGGAAAAGGAACAGGTGTGCATGACACACCCTGTAGCCGCTACAGGGTCAAGCAGCTAAGCTGGTGACAGGTCGCAATGAGGAGAAGCAGGCGATGAAGATTGGTGAATTGGCCAAGGCTGCCCATGTCGAGGTCGAGACCATCCGCTACTACGAGCGGATCGGGCTGCTGCCCGCGCCTGCCCGCAGCCATAACGGCTATCGGGCCTACGCGGGCATGCATCTCGAGCGCCTGGCCTTCATCCGTCACTGCCGGGCGCTGGACATTGCCCTGGCCGACATCACGCGGCTGCTGCGCTTTGTGGACGATCCGTCTGCCGAGTGCGCCGAGGTGAACACGCTCATCGACACCCAACTTGCCCGTGTCCGCGCACGCCTCGACAGCCTGCGCACGCTCGAAGACCAACTCGTTGCCCTGCGCAGCCAGTGCGATGCCCCGGATCGTGCAGCGCAATGCGGCATCCTGCATGAACTCGAAGCACCGACGCTTGGCGATGCCTGTGTGTGCCACGATGAGCGTTCCGACTAGCCCGGAGACTTCGCACGCGCTCAACGAGCACCCTCCTGACGGGATTCGTTACGGAGTGATCATCAGCCCGGCTTCAATCCGCGTGGGCGTGCGCGGGCGATCCGAAGACGGTAAAGCCGACGCACGTACTGCCGGCGGCCGAGCGGACAAACGGGGCTCCCCCGTGCATTCGCGCAATTGCCGCCACGATCGCCAATCCGAGCCCATGGTGGTGGTCGCCGTGCTCGCGCGCCCGATCAACTCGATAGAATCGGTCAAAGAGGCGAGGCAAATGCTCCGGGGGAATCACCGGGCCCGTGTTGCGCACGGACAGGCAAATGCGATCATCTCCATCCGGCTTGATGACGACCTCGAGCACCGTCCCGCGCTCAGCGAACCGTGTCGCGTTGGCCAGCAGGTTTGAGAGTGCGCGACGAATCAATCCCGCATCGAAGGCGCCGCAGCCGTCACCGGATACACGCGCACTCACTCCGGCTTCCTGCAATGAAGCCTCGTGAAACTCGACGACCTCGGTCACCAACTCCGCAAGGCTGGCGACAGGACGTCGACGCGGGTGTTCACCGCGATCGGCCCGCGACAAGAACAACATGTCATTAACCATGCCGGCCAGACGATGAAGATCCTCGAGGTTCGATCCAAGCACATCGCGCAGATCGGAGAGACTGCGTTCTCGGCTCAGCGCGAGCTCGGTCTCGCCGATCAAGGTGGCAAGCGGGGTGCGCAACTCATGAGCTACATCGGCATTGAATCCCTCCAACTGTCGATAGGCGTCGTCCAATCGAATGAGGAGCGCGTTGAATTGTGCAACCAAGGGTTGAAGCTCCTGCGCCTGTGCGGACCCGTCCAGGGGTTTTCCGACGCTCTCAGGACTGAGGCTCGCCGCTTGCCGTGCGAGATCGTGTACCGGCAAGAGTGCTCGCCGTATCAGCCAGGTACCGACAGCCGAGACAAGGACGGCCCCGGACAGGGCACTAAGAAGCAGTGTCCACGCCAGGTGCATCAACAAGCGCCGGTCGGCGCTGCTGTCGAGCGCCAATTCGGCACGGAGCACGGCCGTACGCGACCAAGGCAAAGGGATGTCGAACTCAAGACGCCGAAGGTCGGCCTGAGCGCGTGATCGCGCCGACGTCGCGTACACGAGGGTGTCGTCCCCCTGTATCAAGCGCAACTCGAGATCGGAATGGCCAACGAAAAAATCGTCCAACTTGTGACGCAGGCCTGGCAAGTCGTCCTGCGTCGCGATCTCGCTGACGAGATGGCGAACCACGTTCTGCTTGTGCCGAAGCTCCTCCGCCTGTTTGCTGGCGAAATTCCGATGAGTCGTCACATAGACGATCGAACAGACTACGCCGAGCCCCAGGAAAGTCAGCACGGCGAGCCACGACGATAACCAGCGCCCCAGGGAACGGGGATTGGGCATCCTCAGGTCTCCCTGTCCTCAAGGACGTACCCCATGCCGCGCACGGTGTGCAGCAGTTTCTTCTGGAAGGCGTCGTCGATCTTGCCGCGCAATCGCCGGACAGCGACTTCGACTACGTTCGTGTTGCTATCAAAATTCATGTCCCATACCTGCTCTGCCAGCGCGGCGCGAGAGAGAACCTGCCCATGTCGGCGCAGCAGCAAGGTGAGCAACGCGAACTCCTTGGCCGTCAGGTCGAGCCGCTGCCCCGCTCGCGAAGCCTTGCGCCGCACCAGATCGATTTCGAGATCCGCCATGCGAAGCACCATGGTTTGCTGGCTAGTCGGCGTCAAGGTACCGCGCCGCAACAAAGCCTGCACGCGTGCAAGCAGTTCGGAGAGGGCAAACGGCTTCACAAGGTAGTCGTCGGCGCCCGCCTGCAGTCCTCTGACCCGGTCCTCGACCTTGTCTCGCGCGGTCAACATCAAGACCGGTACATGTTTGTCCCGGCGCAGCTCGCGCAACACGCCATAGCCATCCAGGCCCGGCAGCATGACGTCGAGGAGGACGAGATCGTAATGCCAGTCGTTTGCGAGGCGGCGGCCCTCGGTCCCGCTGTGGGCGACATCCACGATGTAACTGCTTTCCGTGAGCGCCCTGCGCAGGTATTCGGCGAGCTTGGGCTCGTCTTCAACGACCAGAATTTTCATGCACGGATTATCGCGGAGACCTTGGCGCCATGACATTACGAAATCGTAATCCGGCAGTTCGCGATCTGACGGGGTTGGGCGGCTAAAGTCAGCGCCGTGTTCGGTGCAGGAGCCCCCCGGGCCGCCGCAGCCGTACGCTTCATCTCACGTTGAACGAAGGAGTCTCACCATGTCGAAGTTCCGCACCACAGCCACCCTTTCGCTCCTCGCTGCCATGCTCAGCGTACCTGCAGTCGTACAGGCGAATTCGCTGTGGCATCCTGCTCCCGGCGAGCAGGGCTTCACATTCCACCCCGATCACTCTACGAGCACGAAGACCCGGGCCGAGGTATTGCGCGAACTTGAGCAGGCGAAGGCCGATGGGAGCTATTTTTATCTCCAGCGGGGCCTCCCGGTGCCGTCGCGTGTGAGCGGACCCGGCAAAACCCGTGAAGAGGTCATCAAGGAGCTCACCAATATGACGCCTCAGGAGCGCATGTACATGAATGATCTTTACCGTGGTTCATGATGTGCTCGGCCAGTGCGATCCGCCGGATGGTTCCGATGCGTCGCACTGGGCGTCTCAGCAAGGTGCCCGCTGCGTTGCAGTTCGCAAGACTCGTTCTCGACCATGAACCGCCCTTATCGCTAGAATTCAGTCCATGCGTCGTTGGTTTGCAATCTTCCTGCTCGTCCTGCTGCCCGTCCAACTGGGATGGGCGGCGCTGGGCGTCTACTGCGCACATGAATCAGGTGCCGCTGCGAACCATTTCGGACACCACGAACACCGCCACACTGCGGGCGACAGCGTTGACGAGAAAGGCAGTCCGGCCAAGGGGGGGCACGTGGATTGCGCGTCCTGCCACGGGATTGGCTCCGCAACGCTAGCGAGCGCGTCGGGCGCGATTTGCCCCGGTGGTCTGAACTCCCAGCCAATCGATACGCTTTCAGCGTGGCAGCTTGCGGAACACGCCGCAGAGCCCGACCGTCCAAAATGGGACCGCCCAGCCTGATCGGCAGGGCGGTCGCCTTACTCCCCTTTCCCGAGTTCCTGCCGCTTTGAGCGGCCGGTTCGCGCGTCTGTTGCGATCGAATTGATCCCCCTCTGCCGATTCCCCGTGTCTTTCCATCAACGGAGAATTGGATGTTTCAGATATTTCGTATCAAGTGGCTGCCTGGGATTTTTCTCGGTCTCACGGTCAGCGGCGCCTGGGCGCAGCAGCCCACAGTGCCGGTTTCGAGTGACACGCTGTCGCTGAGGCAGGCTTTCGAGGCAGCCTGGGCGCGTCAGCCTGAAGCCCGGTCGCTCACGACCCAGCAGGAGGCGGCGCAGGCCCGCCGCGACAGTGCCGACAGTTGGCTCGTCGAGCCGCCCGCCCTCGAGGTGGCAGGCAAGACGGATCAATTCGACCGCAATCGTGGAAGCCGCGAATACGAGATCGGTGTGGCGATGCCGATCTGGCTGCCGGGCGAACGTTCCACTACCGCAGCGCTCGCTGCGGCCGAACTGAATGCAACCACGAGCCGCGCCCGCGCCGCGCAGCTGCGCACTGCCGCAGCGGTACGCACGGCCTACTGGGATTGGCGGCGAGCCTACATCGACCTCACGCTGGCCAGGGAAGGTCTCGCGAATGCCCGCGAACTAGCCGATGACGTGAGTCGGCGTGTGAAGGCTGGCGATCTTGCGCGCGCAGACCAGCATCAGGCCGACGGTGCGCTAGCCACGGCGGAGACGGTCGTCGCCGCCGCTGAAAGCGCGCTCGCAGAGACCGGACAGGAGTTGCGCGCGCTCACTGGCGTCGCGCCGGAGCGGATCGCCAGTGGGCTTCCCACGCCCGAGCCCATATCCTCCGCCGCGATCCCGATCGACACGCTCGAAACGGCTCATCCGGCGATGGTTGAGCTACGCGACAAGGTCAGCGTTGCGCGGCGCGCGATGACGCTTGCCAGTGTTCAGGGCCGCGCGAATCCTGAACTGACTCTCGCGACCACGCGTGAGCGAGGCGCCTCGAGTGAGCCCTGGGAGCAGACGGTCACAGTGGGTTTGCGCATTCCGTTCGGCTCCGATTCACGCAGTCGTTCGCGCGTCGCCAGCGCCAGTGCGGAAGCGATCGAGGCCGAGGCTCAGCTTCAGATCGAGCGTGAGCGTTTGCTGGCTGAAACGGATGTGGCTCGCGTACGCGTCGAGTCGGCAAGGCAGCAACTCACTGCCACCGAGCGGCGCGCCGAACTTGCTCAGGCGTCACGCGGCTTCTTCCAGAAGGCGTTTCGCCTCGGCGAGGCCGATTTGCCGACCCGCCTGCGCATCGAGTTCGAGGCGGCCGAGGCCGAACGCCAGCTTGCCCGTGCTCACATCGACCTGGCAGCCGCCATCTCGGCTCAGCGCCAAGCGCTGGGTCTGCTTCCCGAATAAACGATAGGAACCCCCACATGAGAAACGCTCACAACTTGGCGGCATGGAGCCTTGCTGCAGTGCTTGCCGGGTTTGCCCCGCAGATCCTGGCCGGTGACGGACACGACCACGGTGAGTCGCCCGCACCCACGGCCGGTCCGGCACTGCCGCGATTCACTGCCGTCTCTGAACTCTTCGAAATGGTCGGCGTGGTCAATGGCAAGAACCTCACCGTCTATCTCGACCGTTTCGCCGATAACAGTCCGGTCAAGGACGCTAAGGTGGATCTGGCCCTCGATGGCACTGCGATTGCACTCGAGCCCCATGCCGACGGCGAGTTCGAAGCCACGCTGCAGGACTCGCTCAAGCCCGGCGTCGTGTCCGTCACAGCGACCGTCGTGGCTGGAGAGGACGCCGATCTGCTCGCCACAGAACTTGATGTGCACGAGGAGTCTGCGGCCGTGACGCACGAGGACACAGCCGAAATCGGCATGAAATCGTACGCAACGTGGGCGGGCGCAGGGGCGCTCGTGCTGGGCCTCATCGGCTGGGCAGCGCTTCGCAGGGGAAGCTCCCGCAATCGATCGACTGGAGGTGCCGCATGAAGCTGAGCGTCCTGACTGCTGCTCTGGCGCTGGTATGGGCCAGTGCCTCGTGGAACGCCTTTGCCGGCGAAGGCCATGATCATGGCGATCAAGGCCCGGCTGTTGCGGGAGGCAATGGGCCGCAACGGCAAGCCGATGGCAGCGTTTTCCTGCCCAAGCCGGCTCAACGCCAGATCGGCGTTGGCACGTTGATCACGGAAACCGGTGAATTGCCGCGTACCACCGCGCTGGCTGGCAAGGTGGTCATGGACCCGAACGCCGGCGGGAAGGTGCAGGCCATGATGGCTGGGCGCCTGGAGGCGGGCCCGCATGGCTTGCCGAGCGTCGGACAGACCGTGAAGAAGGGTGACGTACTGGCTCACGTCATTCCTTCGATCGATCAGATCGAACGGTCTAACCAGCTCGCGCAGCTCGCCGAACTGCAGGCGGCGAGGGCGCTTGCGGAGAAGCGCCTTGCGCGCCTGAAGGAGCTCGCCGACACCGTCCCGCGCAAGGAGATCGAGGCTGCTGAAAGCGAAGTTGCCAGTCTGGCTGCCCGATCGAGAGCGATCGGTGGTGGCCTGAATGCGCGCGATGTCCTTACTGCACCTGTCAGCGGTGTGATTGCCTCGAGCAACGCCGTGTCAGGCCAGGTCGTCGATGCGCGCGAGCTCGTGTTCGAGATCGTCGACCCGAAGCGGCTGCGCATCGAGGCGCTCGCCTACGATCCCGAGGTCGCGGCAGATGTTGCCTCGGCAACCCTCGCCGTTGGCGAACAGCGGATTCCGCTCACTTTCATCGGTGCCGCCCGTATCCTGCGCGAGCAGGCCTTGCCCCTTGCCTTTACGGCCGACGGTGATGCGCTGACCCGGCTTGCCGTGGGACAACCTGTCGAGGTTTACGTGCAGACGCGCAGCACGCAGCAGGGTGTAAGCGTTCCCGCAGCATCGGTGCTGAAAAATCCGGCAAACCAGACCATCGTCTGGGTCAAGACGGCGCCCGAGCGTTTCGAGTCGCGAACCGTCACCATCGCGCCACTGGACGGCGTGAATGTCGCGGTGACCTCTGGCCTCGAAGCCGGTGAGCGGGTCGCCACGCGTGCCGCCACGCTGATCAACCAGATCCGCTGACGGGGAGCACATCAGATGTTCAAGTGGCTACTCGACAACAGCCTCGGGAACCGGCTGCTGGTGATCATCGCCAGCCTGGTCCTGATGGCCTACGGGGCGTTCACGCTTTCGCGAACACCCGTGGACGTATTCCCGGATCTCAACAAGCCAACGGTCACGATCATGACCGAGGCCGGTGGCATGGCAGCAGAGGAGGTCGAGCAACTCATCACCTTCCCGCTCGAGACGACCATGAATGGTTTGCCCGGCGTGGAGTCCGTGCGCTCGACCTCGAGTTCGGGGCTGTCTTTCATCTACGTGACCTTCGACTGGAGCACAGAGATCTTCCGCGCACGGCAGATGGTGTCGGAACGTCTCTCGGCCATGGAGGAAGGATTGCCTGAAGACGTGATCCCGCGCATGGGGCCGATCAGTTCGATCATGGGCGAGATCATGCAGATCGCGATTCCGATCGACATTGCGAAGATCACGCCGATGCAGGTCCGCGAGTACGCCGACTGGATCCTGCGCCCTCGCCTCATGGCAATTCCCGGCATCGCGCAAGTCATCCCGATCGGCGGGGAAGTGCGGCAGTTCCAGGTCCAGCCTGACACCCGCCGAATGGCCGAGCTCGGCGTTTCGCTGGAGCAGTTGGAAGGTGCGATCAGAGGGTTCTCGTCGAACACTTCGGGGGGCTTTCTCGAACTGAACGGTCGCGAATACCTCATCCGCCACCTCGGGCGGACCTCGAGCCTGGACGATCTTAAGAACCTCGCGATCACGGCACGTGATGGCCAGCCGATCCTGCTGCGTCAGATTGCATCCGTTACCTTCGCGGCGGCACCCAAACGGGGGGACGCCGGCTTCGAGGGCAAACCGGCCGTGATCCTTGGCATCCAGAAACAGCCTACGGCGGACACCATTCACCTGACGCGCTCGATCGAAACTGCGCTCGAAGAGATGAAGAAATCGCTTCCGGCGGGGATGGAAGCGCCGGAGGTGACGTTCCGTCAGGCGACCTTCATCGAAGCGTCGATCACCACGCTACAGGGCAAGCTGATTGGCGCATCGGTGTTCGTTGCGGCGATCCTCTTCTTCTTTCTGGGCACCCTGCGCCCAACGATCATCGCGCTCACCGCGATCCCCGTATCCATCTTCATGACGGCCCTTGTCTTCAAGTATTTCGGGCAGTCGATCAACACGATGACGCTAGGCGGTCTTGCGATTGCGATTGGCGGGCTGGTCGATGATGCGGTTGTGGGCGTCGAGAATGTGCTGCGACGCTTGAAGGAGGATCGTTCGAAGCATCATGATCATCGGCTGCATCCGATCGAACTCGTGGCCCGCGCGACGATGGAGGTGCGCTCGGCGATCCTTTACGCGACGATCATCATCGTGCTGGTGTTCCTGCCACTCTTTGCGCTGCCCGGCATGGAGGGGCGGCTATTTGTGCCGCTCGGCGTGGCGTTCATCGTCTCCACGCTCGCATCGTTGATCGTCTCGGTCACCGTGACGCCGGTGCTGTCCTTCTACCTGCTTCCCCGGATGAAATCTCTCGATCACGGTGACACGCGTCTGCTCGCCTGGCTCAAGGCGCGCTATCGCGGGACGTTGCAGGGGGTGCTCGAGCATCCCAAGGCGGCCCTCGCAGCGGGTGGGGTTGCAGTGGTGATCGCTGCCGCTGCGGTACCGTTTTTCCCGACGACTTTTCTGCCGCCGTTCAACGAAGGGACCTTGCTGATCGGCATGCGACTCAACCCGGGCGTCACCCTGGCAGAGTCGACAGCGCTCGCGCAACAAGCGGAAGTGCTCGTGAAACAGGTTCCCGAAGTGACACACGTCGGACGTCGAAGCGGACGGGCCGAGCTTGACGAGCATGCGGAAGGCGTCCACGTCAGCGAGCTCGATGTGGGACTAAGACCTGCCGGTGAGTTGACCCGCTCGATGGGTGAGATCACCGCCGATATTCGGTCGCGGTTGGTCAATCTGCCGGCGGCAATCGCGATCGGGCAACCGATCTCGCATCGCATCGACCACATGCTGTCGGGCGTGCGCTCTCAGATCGCAATCAAGATTTTCGGCGAGGATCTCGATAGCCTGCGCGGACAGGCTGACGTTTTGCGAACGCGGCTTGCAGCCATCCCGGGGCTCGCCGACCTGGAGATCGAGAAGCAAGTGCTCGCCCCGCAGATCAAGGTGCGGATCGACTATGCAGCGGCAGCCCGTTACGGCGTACCAGCGCCGCAGACTCTGGCGGCGCTGCAGAACCTCGTCGAGGGCGAAAAGGTCACCCAGATCGTCGAGGGTGGCCGGCGGTTCGCATTGGTCGTGCGTCTGCCCGAAACGGCGCGATCGGTCGACGGGCTGGCACAGATACTGATCGAAACGCCGACCGGACATGTGCCCTTGTCGAAGCTGGCGTCAATCGAGGATGGAGACGGCCCGAACCAGGTGAGCCGAGATGACGGCAAGCGCCGCATCGTGCTCTCGGCCAACGCGCAGCAACGTCCGCTCTCGGAGGTCGTCGAGGACATCCGCGCCGTCGTGGCCGACCTGAAGTTGCCCGAGGGTTACTTCATTACCCTCGGCGGGCAGTTCCAGGCCCAGGAAGAGGCTTCCCGGCTCGTCGGGTTGCTGTCGATCGTCTCGCTTGTGCTGATGTTCGTCGTGCTCTACAGCCGATACAAGTCGGTTCGACTCTCGGCCCTCATCATGGCGAACATCCCGCTCGCGCTGGTCGGGGCAGTGATTGGTCTGTGGATCTCAGGTCAGCCGTTGTCGGTCGCGGCACTCGTCGGCTTCATCACGCTCGCGGGTATTTCGGTGCGCAACGGCATCCTCAAGGTCAGCCATTACCTAAACCTGATGCGAATCGAGGGCGAGGGTTTCGACCACTCGATGATCTTGCGCGGCTCGATCGAGCGTCTGTCGCCGGTGCTGATGACCGCGCTGGTCACTGCGTTTGCGCTTGCACCGCTGCTGTTCGAGGCTGAGCGCCCGGGTACCGAGATTCTGCATCCGGTTGCCGTGGTGATCTTCTCGGGCCTTATCAGTTCGACCCTGTTGGATACCTTCCTGACCCCGGCAATGTTCTGGCTCTTCGGTCGCCGTGACGCTGAACGTCTGCTCGACGATCGGAACGCCGAGGCATTCTGACGCTGCTCACCTCCCCCTGCACAAACCTGAAAGGAGAAACCATGAAGTTCTTACCATTTGTCGCCATTGCTGCCCTGGTGGCAGTGGGCCCCACCTTTGCAGCGGAAAAACATGACGATACGCATGTACATGAATCGTTGCATGGAGGGGTAGTAGTCGAGGTCAAGGATCTCGACCTCGAGCTCGTCGCCAAGCCAGAGGTGATCCAGTTGCATGTTCGCGATCACGGCAAACCGGTCGATGTGACCAACGGCAGCGCAAAGCTCACGGTCCTCTCCGGTGCAGAAAAGCAGGAGGTTGAGCTCAAACCAGCGGGGGATCGGCTCGAAGCCAGGGGCAGTTTCCGTGTCGGCGCGGGAACCAAGCTGATTGCGGTTGTCGCCCTCTCGGGCAAACCCTCGACCACTGCGCGCTTCAACTTGAAATGACGCGATACGACCGCCTGTGGCAATCATGCAGCAGGTGGTCTTCTAAATTGAACGAAGCAGATCAACTGAAAAGAACGATAGCAGTAGGCTTGGTCCTTATGGCAATGGGTGTTTTGACGGGGTGTGCGACCTCGATCGTGCACGAGGGCAAGTATGCCTAGAGCGACGGTTGGCGCGAGGGAACGGTGGTCGAAATCGGTCCCGCAAAGGACCTACAGCGACCCGCGTTCTATGACTGCCGAGACCAGGTATCCGAGAAGGCAAATGATGTCACCTACGTAACGATCGCATTGCTACGAAATGGCCATCCGTACGCGCGGACCGCGAAACTACCTACCGAATCGAAGCTGCGGTTGGGAGACAAGGTCTACGTCAACTTGAAGGACTGCACTGCACCGATTCCAGCACGCGGTTCCTGATTCACGGCTTCCCACGAATTTGTCCGACGGCCCGATTCTGACTGGCAGCTCACCCCGGACCGTCGCGCTTCCCGCCATCTAGACTGCAGGCGCTGAAGACCGACTCGATGCACGACAAACGAACACAATGGTGGTGGCTGATGGCCGCCTGGGCCGTGGCCCTGATATCGACCTTGGGCGCGCTCTTCATCGGCGAAGTGATGGGCATGACGCCCTGCGTACTTTGCTGGTACCAGCGCATCGCAATGTTCCCGCTGGCCATCATCCTGGGCATGGCCGTGTTCGCCGAGGACCGGCGCGGAGCCGTGTATGCGATGCCGTTCGCGCTCGCTGGGCTCGCGCTGGCCGCCTATCACAGCGCGCTGATCGCAGGATGGGTGCCGCAGTGGTGGGTGCCTTGCGGCACTGGCCCTTCGTGCAGCCAGCAGGCCCTGGTCATCCTTGGCAACATCCAGATTCCCTGGCTGTCGCTGGGGGCCTTCCTCGCCATCGCCGCCGCCCTGACGATTTATCTGAAAAGGACCCGTACATGAACACACGAAAACTGCTGGCACTCGCCGTGCTGCTGATCCTCGGCCTGGCGTTCTACTTCGGCATGGATGCCTACCGTGATCGCACGCAGGCCGAGCAGGACACGCGCGTCGCGGTGGAAGCAAGCCGCCTCGTGCGGATGCACACCCCGATCATCGGCCCGCAGAACGCGCCGGTCACCATCGTCGAGTTCTTCGACCCCGCCTGCGAGACGTGCCGCGCCTTCTATCCGCTCGTCAAGCAGATCATGGCCCAGCATCCGAGCAAGGTCCGGCTTGCGCTGCGCTACGCGCCCTTCCACCACGGCTCGGACCAGGTGGTGAAACTGATGGAGGCCGCGCGCAAGCAAGGGCTCTACACCCCGGTGCTCGAGGCGCTGCTGGCCGCGCAACCGCAGTGGGCGGACCATGCGGCGCCCAATCTCGATCTCGCCTTCGAGGCAGCCGCGCGCGCCGGCCTGGATATGGTGCGCGCCCGGCAGGACATGGAGACGCCCGAGATCCAGGCCGTGATCGCGCAGGACGTCGAGGACCTGACTGCGCTGCAGGTGAGCAAGACCCCCACCTTCTTCGTCAATGGACGCAGCCTGCCCAGCTTCGGTCCTGACCAACTGGCACGTCTGGTGGCCGAGGAGGTTGCCACGTCGCGCCCCTAACTGGCTGATGGCACAGCGCTGGGGGCACAATGGAAGCGGTCGCGTTCAGCGTGCCCCTTTTTTGGGAGGCCTGCCGGATCTGGCGAGGTCATGAACAACATCTACGTCATGCACGCTCTGCTCGCGGCAGCCTTGTTCGGTGCGAGCACCCCGTTCGCCAAACTGCTCGTCGGCGAGATGTCGCCCTGGTTGTTGGCGGGATTGCTGTATCTCGGGAGTGGAGTCGGGCTGGCTGCGGCACGGCTGATCCGCGACCGCACCTGGCGCCCCTCGGGACTCGCCGAGGGCGAATGGCCCTGGTTGCTTGGCGCGGTCTTCTTCGGTGGCGTACTCGGACCGCTCGCATTGATGTTCGGCCTGACGCGCACCAGCGGCTCGACGGCTTCACTGCTGCTCAACCTCGAAGCGGTGCTGACCGCCGTGATCGCCTGGGTTGTCTTCAAGGAAAACGCCGACCGCCGCATCGTGCTCGGCATGCTTGCCATCGTGGCGGGCGGGGTGGTGCTCTCCTGGTCGGGCGCTGATGATGGGACGAGTGATTGGTACGGACCCCTTTCCATCGTCGCTGCCTGCTTGTGCTGGGCCATTGACAACAACCTGACGCGGAGAGTCTCCGCCTCGGATGCGCTGTTCATCGCCGGTGCGAGGGGTGTAGTGGCGGGCCCGGTCAATGCGGGGCTGGCGTTCGCACTTGGCGCCAGTCTGCCCACTGGCCCGATCCTGCTCGGAACCCTTGCCGTCGGTCTGCTGGGCTACGGCATCAGCCTGGCGCTCTTCGTGCTGGCGCTGCGCGGACTGGGCACGGCGCGCACCGGTGCCTACTTCTCGACCGCGCCCTTCATCGGCGCAGCGGTTTCGCTGGTGGTGCTGGGCGAGTCGACCTCAAGCGCGTTCTGGCTCGCCGCCGCCCTGATGGCCTGGGGCGTATGGCTGCACCTCACCGAGCATCATGAGCATGAACATGCGCACGAGCCGATGGAACACAGTCATCGGCATGTCCACGACGATCACCACCAGCACGAGCATGCGTTCGCGTGGACCGGCGAGGAGCCCCACGAGCATTGGCACCGGCACGAGGCGATGGTGCACAAGCATCCGCACTTTCCGGATATTCATCACCAGCATTTGCATTGAGCCACTCAGCGCCGACATGCTGCTCGTCAACTACGGGTTCAGGCGGCGGCTTGACTCAGAGACTCGCCGTTGCACCATCGAGATGATGAATGTCTCTTACGGGTCGCATCCAGCCGTTCCTTCCCCCGGGGCCGTCGAGGCCTTTGGCCGCACCGCGCGCGACATTGGACAGTCGACGCCGTTTCGTCCAAAGCTCAGCGGAGGTTGTCTCCCCGGGAGACAACCTCCGGCAGAAACCGAAAAGCCTCTCCCAAGTGAGTGTGGTCATCGGATTCGATGGTCTTGGGCGAAAATCTGATCAAATTCGATGATGGCGGTCCGGCTTAGTCATTGATTTTATTGTGTGGTCACTCTGCTCAAGGGCATTGGGATGACTTTTGCCAAAGAGGGGTCAAGGGCGCAGTCCAACGGACTGCGGCGAAGCGACACCCTTGACGCCTTGTAGGCAATCTACGCTATCGGCGCCGGGCCAGGCGGTGCAAGCCTGGCCCGGCTGCCCCACGGCGAGTGCGGGGTTTGGGGCAGAGCCCCAAGGTGGTCGAACTTCCGGATCACGCATGCGACGGCCCTCATCTTTCGTGACCAACGAACCATCAAGAATCGTGACCGTGCTCACCCAAGGACTTCCAGAGCGACGCCAAGATGATCGAGCTGGATGCGCTCGCGGCGGGGCTGGAGCTGGGATGACGGAAATCTCGGCGATTCCGGCTTAGAACCCCAAGGAGACACTTTCGCCTCGAGCCTGCTGACAATCAGCCCTTTCCAGGCTGAACAGCCACCAGGCGCCCCCGCAACTCGGCCGCTTCCTCGCCGGCCTTCTTCGCCTGCGCCCGCGCCTCTTCCACCTGACGCTTCGCCGCCTCGATCTCCCGCACCGCGCCATCGAGCGCCGTCTGCTGGGCCTGCACCTGGACCCGCGCGCTGCTGAGCTCCTGCCCTGCCTGCTGTAGCTGCCTCTCGAGCCCCTCCACCCGCGCCTCAGTCCGGCTCGCGCGATCGGTCATCGCCTCGAGGCGCGCACTCAGTACAGCCGCCTGCTGCTCGGCGGCGATGCGCCCTTGCTGCGCCTCGGCCAACGCCGTGCGCAAGCGCTCGAGCTCGGCGGCTTGTTCCGTCTGGCGCTCGGCTTGCGACTCGATCTTCAGTCGTGCGGTCGCCAGTTCGATGCGAGCGTTTTCGGCCGCCTGCTGCTCGCGCTCGATGCGCTGCTGCGCCTCGGCCAGATCAGCAGCCTGCTGCTGCGCTTTCCCCGCCAAGGTGGCCCGCTCGGTCGTCAACGTAGCTACCTGTTCAAGTAGCTCATCACGCTCGGCCTCGAGCGCCTCGCCGGCGGCTGACAGCTCGGCAGCTTCTGACTGTGTTTGCACCAGGCGCGCCTCAACCTCGGCCCGCGCTGCAGCGGCCGACCGCTCGATCTCGGTCGCAATGGCCGCTGCCAAGGCCGCGGGCAGCTCGGGCGCCGTGACAGTCGCTGCGGGACGCGCCTCACGCCAAGCAACGAGGTGCCGATGGATGGTGTTTGGGCTTCCGGTGCCCAAGCGCTCGCGAACCGCCCTGATCGTCGGTTGCACCCCCTCACCGACCAGCGCATCGGCGGCGGCGGCGACCTGCTCAAACGTAATCCCTTCGCGTGCCATCTGTATCTCTCCTGTATTTAATATCATGTATTTCGTATTGATATTGATACGATACACAATACAGGTATGAAATGCAAGAGATACACCACACATCAGCAATACCTTCGCGCACTTGCGCGGCGTCGGGCATGCAAGTGCGCGAAAAAAAGCCCCGAGACTCCAGAGCGGAAAGTCGGGGCTGCGTCGGACAAGGCAGGAAACCGCTACGGCACGTCTTGCCGCGGCGAATTGGAGCGTCTGGTCATGTAAGGCAGAAACGTCCGCGGTCGGAGCTGCGGCCCGCTTTCGGGACGCAGCCGGCGCCACTCGCCCTGGGCGAAGGCCACGAGTTTTCCAATCTGCCTTCGCATGAGACGAAACCCCGGCGCGCGATAGAGCTCATCCATCAAGGCCTCGATTTCGGCGTCGAACTCGCCCCGATCGTCCCGCCGGATCTGCCGGCGCTGGGGCGGCGCAGAGGCGATTTCGTGGATGCGCTCGCGCAGCGCTTCAACCCGTTTGCGGTTCATGCGCCAGGACCATCCGACGCCGTCGTGCACCAGTTCATACCGGTCGATGAAGCTGCAGCGCTCGGCGTCAAACCGCAGGAGCTTTTCGCGGGCATGTACCCGCCCCTTGCCGTCAGTGACCGCCATCAGCCAGCGGACCATCCGCGGGGACTGGTCAGGCGGGCCGGCGACGGCGTAGAGCAACGTGACGGCTTCGCCGCTCGAGCGCCGCTTGCTGCGGGTGGATTTCGGTAAATTGCAGTCGTAGAGCTCGGTCAGCTTGATCTCAAGCGAAGGCCACTTCTCGAGGGAAAGCTCTCCGGTGACGTACCAGGGGTAACCCAGACGGGCAGTGTCCTGCACGCGCTGCATGTAGGTCAGGCTGTCGGGTAAGATCGACATAGTTAGGAACCTAACAAAGATACCTCATTGCAATGGTGTAGATTCTAAGTCAAATCTAGGTGGTCCAAAAGGGACCACACAATATGAGGTTCCGACTTTGAGCTTGCGAAAAGTCGGCTGACCTGTCCAAAATGGCCGGGACGTCACGCGAACAAGGGGCTAGCCATCCCGCACACACACCCGGAGGGTCGCTGTGCGGGGGACGCCACCCCCGCACACGCAGACCGTCACACCGGACTGGGCGCCACCCAGTTCGTCACCCCCAGGAAAGGGGGCCTCGAACGTCGTGAGACGCAAGAGGGCATTGCCTGGAGCCGCATGCCTCTAATAGGGCTGGTGCGGCATACGAGGAGCGCTGTGGGGTGTGATTCCCTGCTTCGACTCCTTCGCACGTCGCAGCCCGTTGCCCCCCTTTTTGGGAACCAACGGGGCCGTAGCGCGAAAAAACGATGTTGGGCGACGTCGAAACGGGCGCGTGGGTAACCACGCCAACCCTGTATATGTCGAACGGGTGAAAATCCCGGGGGCGGCCGGCTCGTGAGGGTCGGACGAACACCGCGGTGGTGGGTAGATGAGGCCGTAGTAATACGGCAGGGATCTGAGGGGAAGCCTGGAAGATCTGGTACCAGGGAGGGCAACCTCCCTGGATCTCTGTATAGCTCAAGCCACAAAGCGTGCCCATGAAAGGGTGCGGCGCGGTAAGTCGTAACAAGCCGCTGGACGCATTGGGTGGAACCAATGTGTTTGGTCAGGGCGTGATGAAGCGCGCATGTAGTAAGGGAGGGGCTTTGGAACCTCACCCCCCTGAAACCCGACCTGGTCGGGGTAGGCCCATAGGGCTAAGCATGCGTAGTGGAGCGCGGCGGCGTGTTACGTCGACGAGATGTACTAAGACGGGAAGCTCCTACCCAGCAGTACCGTGACCGTGGCAGGCGCGGATGGGAGGAGTGGGAGACTGGGCGAGTAGGGTTGATCTTTGTTGCAGACCTGACGGATGTGACGAAGGGACTTAAAGCCTGGGGTGATGCTGTTGTGACTGTGTGTGTGTGTGAGACGTGACGGGCCTTGGCCGGCCCGTCATTTTTGCGAAGACGGAAGAAAACGCGATACGGAAGCGGCCCTGGCAGGCCTTCCAAGAAGCAATGGACCTTCGTTCAAGTTGGACGACGGATTTTCAACGAGCAACAACCGATCCTCGGCCGAGAAGCTGGGGTAGTCCGATCCACCTGCCCTGCCCAATGTAGGGCTAGCCGGTTTTCGATCATGGCGACGGCGAGATGGTGGCGCTGGTAACGTAAAGGACTGTGAGCTGCGAGCTGCCATGCTCAAAGCAGCCGCGGCGGAAATCAAAACCCGCCGTGAGCAGATGCTGGCTGAAAAGCCGAGACAGCTCTTCGGAGCAGTACCTGGGGGAACCCAGGCAACGAAAGTAGCCCTCGAGGCGAACAACAGGCTCAAGTAGCCGACTCCAAACCCCCGGCCATCGGCTGGGGGTTTTTTCTGCCCCTCCCCCGGACCCCCACCCCTGGGCAGTGCCAGTTCAGCGCCCAGCACTACCGTTCCTGACGCGCTCTCGCTTGTCGCCGGCCTACCTCCATCGCAGCCCAAGGGCTGCTCAGTCGGAACGTCCGGGAGCGCACACTGTTTTCTTTTGAAAACAGAACCCCTAAAAAACCGACCACCCCCGCTGGGCTGTTATCTGATTATGGCTACTTGGACACCCAGTTGAGCACCGACTGAGGTGAGCACCCCAACTCACGCGCTATGGCCCGCGCACTCATGCCTTGAGCGTGCATAAGGCACGCGCTGGCCCGCTGCTCCTCGTAAGAGGCAGAGCGCACAACGCCCCCCTTACTTCCACGACGCGCCTGCAGCGCACTGAACCGCGCATCACTCGCCGCCAGGTCGAACTTGTGCCACACCCACTTGCTCACGCTCTTGGCGATGTGCCAGACCTCACGCCCGTCCAGCGGGTAGAGAAAGTCCCCGTTACGCTCGAGCGCCTTGCCGTTCATGTGTGACTGCCATTGGATGAAGTTGCGCACGTCGAGCTTGTAGTGCCGGATCTTCCGGTAGGCGTAGAGCCTCAACCAGTCGAACACCGTGACGTTGCGGCCCAAACCCACCTCTTCAGGCTTGCGCTTCGGAATGTGCTTGGGGAGATCGACCCAGTCGGCCAGATCACCCAGCTCGTACCCAAGCTGGGGACCGCGCAGGGTTTTCCAGAGCGGATGGGCCGGGTTCTTGGTGATGAGCCCGCTGTAGCCCTGGTCGGCCTGTAGCCGAGCGCGGAAAGCAGATTCCACCGCGCACAGGTAACGCATGGGCGCCTGGCGCAGATCAGGTGAGTCCACCAGCACAGGAACGGAAAGTCCCCAGACCAGGTGGGCATGCCCGTTTTCCCGATTGACCGCGGCCCATGAGGGCGGCGGCAGCCCCTGATCCTCCCAGAGTACGGCCGCACCTGGTCTGTCGACGTCGAAAATCGACCAGACACGCAGATGCGGAGGGTTGGCCTGGATGTAGGGGCGCTTGATCGCCGAGGCCAACGAGCGGATGCACAGCCCCTGCTCGAGATCGTCAGAGCAGTAGGGCTTCCGGGGCCAGCGGGAGGCCTCAAACAAGTCCAGCTGTTGATCGGAACATGTCGAAACTCTATCAAACTCGACCATCTTCCCCTTCCTTTGGGGCGATGGCTTTGGCTACAATCAGCTTCAAGTCGTTCGCCTGGTTGTGCAGGTTGATCGGCAAGGAAGCACGGCCATCTTGTCCATGACCGTGCTTCCGGGTGAATCGCAAAAGCCTCGGAACGGTTCCCGCCGTCCGGGGCTTTCGCCTGTCTGGGGTTCAGAATACCCGTTTCATGACAGAAGTAAAAACGCGACGGCGAGCCGCACCGTCTGTCAGGCCTCCGCCGCTTTCACGCGCCGCGCGCGCTTGGGCTTACTGCCCACCGCAGGCAGCAGGCTGGTGAGTTCCTGGTACAGCCCGAACAGAAAAGCCACCCGCGCGGCATCGGTCGAACCGCCCTTGTATCCATACGACGCATCCACAGCTGCATCGAGCTTCTGATGCGCCTTCACCAGATCGGGCGGCATGGTGAGCGGGTCGTACAGATCGGCGAGACTCGAATCGGGGTGTGCGGCGCGCGCATCGAGCACGGCTTGCGCGGCGGCCTCGATGGCCGCGCGCTGCTTGTCGGTGGGGGTGGGCCAGGGGAAGTTGTTGTACACCGCCGGCGAATAGCTGTAATCGCTCTTCAAACGACCAGCGACAGTGCGAACCCACGCGTTGTGCATCGTGCTGCACAGCATACCGAAGTGGTACTGCGTTGCCCCTTCCACGATCTGGACCTTGTTGCTCGCGATAATGTCCGCGGAGAGAAAGGCGATGGGAATGAAGCGACGACGCTCGGACGAGACTTCGGGGACACCGAGGTAGTCCTTGTCGGGTTGGCGATCCTGGGTAAAGAGGGTGGGCTTGTCCGCAAAGGCTTGAACGCTTTTGGTCGGACTCTTCAGTCGTGCCTGGGAGACGGCCGCGACACGCTTCATCACCGCCGGCATGGACTTCAGCTCCTTAGGCGAGATCCCTTTTAGCCAAAGGCAGTAGCGACGCCCACCGTTGATCAGCTCTTCACCGCCGATATAGGGGTCGTCTCAGAAAACGGACAACAAAGCACGGTAAGCAAACCGGCATTGCCCTTAAGCTGTAGTCACATTGCGACTACAATAGAGCCTCTGAAACCTTCAAGGGAAATGACCATGAGCACCGCCGATACCTATGTCCGCGCTCGCATCGACACCAGCACCAAGGAGCGTGCCGCTGATGCGCTCGAAGCAATGGGGTTGTCCATCTCTGACGCCATCCGCTTGCTGATGCTGCGCATTGCTGATGAGCGCCGGATGCCCTTCGATGTGAAAGCCCCTAACGCCACCACGCGCAAGGCCATTGCCGAACTTGAGGCTGGGAAAGGCAAGCGTTTCGCCAGCGTTGATGACCTGATGGCAGACTTGCATGCGGACGATTGATCGCGCCTCAGCCTTCAAACGCGACTACAAGCGCGAGGCCAAGGGCCAGCATCGGGCTACGCTCGATAGCGATTTGAAGCCCGTTCTCGTGGCCCTGGCGACCGATCAGCCGCTTGACGCAAAATTCCGCGATCACGACCTGAGCGGCGACTGGGCAGGTTATCGGGAATGCCACGTCAAGCCCGACCTGCTGCTGATCTACCGCAAGTCGGATGCCGACACTCTCCGACTGGCACGGCTTGGCTCGCACAGCGAGCTTTTCGGTTGAGCCTGTCCGATTGAAG
>NZ_CP183039.1:0-59350 GCF_048398245.1 Thauera butanivorans | reverse complement strand
CCAGGGCTTCCGCACTCGCATGTCATCGCTTGTTGATCAATTCGCATAGAACTCGTTCGCATTCAATGGGTTACGTAGCCATCTTGTGAACCCGCTCGAAAACGCGTCTACTCTCGTCTTTTGGACGGACGGCATGAGTGGAGCGGGAGCGAGCCTGATGGAGACACTGAGTGAGTTGGAAGACCCGCGCCGTCCAAGTAACGGCACCCGCCACGACTTCCGGGAGATCCTGGTGATCGCGGTGTGCGCCATGCTCTCGGATGCCGACAGCTTCGAGGACATCGCCTTGTGGGGGCGGCTCAAGGCCGATTGGCTGCGCCGCTTCCTGCCCTTGAAGAACGGCATCCCGTCGGCCGACACGTTCCTGCGGGTGTTTCGGGTGCTCGACCCGAAGCAGTTCGAGGCGGTGTTCCGACGCTGGGTGGGTGGCATTGTCGGTGCGCTCGAGGGCAGTGTAGCGATCGACGGCAAGACCTTGTGTGGCTCGGCCGATGGCGACGGGCCCGCGGTCCATATGGTGAGCGCCTTCTCGACCAATCTCGGGCTGGTGCTGGGGCAGGAGAAGGTCGCGGGCAAGAGCAACGAGATTACCGCCATCCCCGAACTGCTCGACGCGCTGTACATCAAGGGGTTGCTGGTGAGCATCGATGCGATGGGTTGCCAGCGCGAGATCGCCGCCAAGATCCTCGACAAGGGCGGCGACTACCTGCTTGCCGTCAAGGGCAACCAGCCCACGCTCGCCCAGCAGGTGCGCGATCTCGTCAGCGACGCGCAGGCGTGCGGCCCTGGCTTCGAACAGGCCGAACGCGGCCACGGTCGGACCGTCCTGCAGATGAGCTGGGCCGTGCCCAGCGGCAGCGAAATCGACCCCGCGCTGTGGCCTGGGTGCAAGACGGTCGGCTGCGTCGTCTCGCAGCGCTTCGTCGGCGACAAGGCGGCCGAGCTCGAGGAGCGCTTCTACATCAGCTCGCGCGTGCTCTCGGCCGAGGAACTCGCCCGCACGGTGCGTGCGCACTGGGCCATCGAGAACCGGCTCCACTGGATGCTGGACGTGTGTTTCGGCGAGGACGGCTCCATGGTGCGCAAGGACAACGCGCCGCAGAACCTCTCGTTGCTCAAGAAGATCATCCTCAACCTGATCCGCACCGACACCACCGACCCGGTCAAGACCAGCTTGCGCCAAAAGCGCAAGCGTGCGGCCTGGGACGACGACATCAGGATGAAGATGCTGGGGATTCATCCGTTATGACTTCCGAGTGCGGTAGCCCTGGTGTTTGGGGGAGATAAGGTAGATCGTACCCTCAGCACAAACCGAGGACGAAGACACGGCAAGAAGTTGAGGTGGATTGTCGAAGAATCGACCACCAACTGCTTGCTCCTGCCCTGCCCGAACCTGCCTCAAGTCCAGCGGGGCGGATTGAGTGTCGGGAAGGCGTGCCTCGTGCAAGTACAGAGGCATGAGACAACGGCCGTTGGTGATCACCTCGCGCTCAAGCATGGCCAGGGCCGGATGCTCGAATCCATAGCAAGCCTGTTGCCCCGTTCGGTGCCAGCGACCGTGGTGGCGCCTGGCTTGCTGGAAACTGGCTGCGGACAGGCGCTTGTGCGGCGAGAGAAGAAAGCAGCGATTCGTGCTCACACTGGATCGCCATACAGCAATGCCGCCAGCACCTCTTCGATGAGCGCCCCGCCGTCTTCTGTAGCAAGCATGGAAAGTGGTGTATGTCCGCCAAGCCACCCTTGAGAAACCTTGAGCCAAGCTCGTGCTGCATCGCTTGATCCCAATGCTTGCGTCGCAAGGTGGTCGATTCTTACGAGCCTGGCCAGTCGTTCAGTCACAGAGGGGCTGAGCATCGCTGCTTCAGCGCTTAGTCTACGCACGCTGGCTGACGAGATCATCGCCATTGCGCAGATGTCATCGTATGTACAGCGAAACTCCCGGGACACCTCCCCGATTGCGCTGGCCGGGAGGCTCTTGCGAATCAACTCGATCCGGGTTCGGCGGTTCGCCGTCAGGACTGCCTTTCTGAACGCAGTCCACGCGCCCGTGCCACGCACCCCTCCAGCAGCGTCTTGCGTCACCGCATCTTCTTGATAAACCTTGACTATGTCATTCATAGCGATTGCCGAAAACTGCCAGTCTTGGGATGTTACAGCCCGACGTGGTAGGATACAAAGCAATCCTGACAGGAATTATAAGAAAACAGGGGATGTGGTCACCATACTTAACTGCACGTAGGTCTGCCCCTCGATGAAAAGACTGCTCTCACTTCTTGCGACAGGCTTCTTAGCCACGACACAAGTGGCCATCGCCAATGAAACAGAGATCGGAGATGGCGTTGTTCGCCCGGCCGCAGTCAGCCCGTTTGCACCCTCGATACGTGTCGCGTTCTCGCCGGGCGAAGCAGAAGCCGAAGTCTTCGACCTCGTACGTAAAGCTAACAAGAGCATTCGGATACTGACGACCTCTTTGGTCAACAGAGAGCTCGCCGACGAACTCTTGTTGGCCAAAAGTCGTGGGGTCGATGTTCGCGTCCTCTTCTCTGGTGCAAATAAAGACCAGAAGTCCTTTGTTATTGCGTTTCTAAAAAACGCAGGGGTTTTCGCCGCCTATGCATCGACACGACAAACACTGAACTCGAATTTCATTGTCACAGATGAATCTAATTCCCTCGCAGGAAGTGTCGATTATGCAAGCACCTCGTTTCGTCGGAATTATGAGACGATCATGATCGTCAAGAATCACCCCGATGCAGCATTCAAGCTCATGTCTGCTTGGGATGCACTCGCAAGGTGAGGGTGTTCAAATGCGGTCCGGATTTTCTCGATCCGCAGATTCACGCGGTGGCGAGCGGCGCACCGGTGTACAACGTCGACCTCGGCATGTGCGGTGCAACCGATATCGCGCGTCGTCTGTACGACGCGGCGGGCGAGGCCGACCTGATTCTGGTCGAGGGTGTGATGGGGCTCTACGACGGCAATCCGTCGGGCGCCGACCTCGCGATCCGCTTTGGACTGCCGGTGATGGCCGTGATCGACGCCCGTGCGATGGCGCAGACCTTCGGCGCGATCGCTCACGGGCTTGCGACCTACCGCCCCGGACTGCCCTTTGCGGGCGTGCTGGCCAATCATGTGGGCAGTCCGCAGCATGCCGGAATGCTGAAGGCGGCGCTGCCGCCGGAGATGCGCTGGTTCGGCGCGGTCATGCGTGACCCCGAGGCGGCCTTGCCCGAGCGTCATCTCGGATTGCTTCAGGCCGCCGAAATCGAGGACCTTGGCGCCCGCCTCGACCGCCTGGCCGACAGTCTGGCGCGCACCGGCGCTGCCGACCTGCCGTCCGAGGTTGTGTTTGAACTGCCTTCGGTGGGGTCAGTGTCGCCCTTGCTGGCCGGGCGCACGGTCGCGGTCGCCCGCGACGCCGCCTACGGGTTCATTTACCCGGCGAATCTCGACGTGCTGCGCGACCTGGGCGCGACCCTGACCTTCTTCTCGCCCCTCGCCGGCGACGCCCTGCCGTCCTGCGATGCCGTCTGGCTGCCCGGAGGCTATCCCGAACTGCATGGTGAACGTCTCGCCGCCAACCGTGATTTCTGGCAGGGGCTGAAGGCGCACGTGGATGCCGGCCGTCCCCTGCTGGCCGAGTGTGGCGGCATGATGAGCCTGTTCGAGGCCATCGTTGACAAGGCGGGACAATCCCACGCCTTCGGCGGCCTGCTGCCGGGGCGCGCCGTGATGCAGCAGCGCCTGGCCGCGCTGGGCCTGCAGTGGGCCGAGCTGCCCGAAGGCCGGATCGCGGGGCACACCTTTCATTACTCGAAGAGCGAGACGCCGGTCGCGCCCTTGCTGCATGCGCAGACCAAAGACGGCCGCGAGGGCGAGGCGATTTATCGCCGCGCGCGCCTCACCGCCTCTTATGTGCATTTCTACTTTCCGTCGAATCCGGACGCTGTTGCTCAGCTGTTTTTGGCTTAGCACGTCCAGTGCACGGGCACGCTTGCCGGACAAGCGAAAAACAAGGGCTTAAGTGCGAGGCGGACTGGGCGACGGGGGCGCAGTGCGTGCAACGCATTGGCGGGGCGTGCGTTGATCCGGTAGGCGCTGCGGAGCCGGGCGATGGCGGCGCCGCCGGCGCGGCAAGCGCATTTTGCTCGTCAGTGTTCAGGTAGGGCTGTCAGCGCCCGATGCGTCCGCCAGGACAAGTGCAAACGGTGCCTTGTCGAGCCGAAGTTCGGGGTGCGGTTCGTACCGACGGTGCTCGGGGCCGTAGCGAGATGGCTCAGACGCGGGTATTCGGCGCGGAGCCGTCGGTTGCGCTCGATGGGGTGAGTGCGCGCTATGCGTATGTCCTTGCGGCTCCGGAGCGGACGGGCCCTTGCAACGGGCAGCGGCCCCCGCGCAGCCTTCTTCGATGTCCTGTCTCCTGTTGCGATGACATTGGCTGCATGACCATTCCGATGATGGTACGCGGATGACAACGGTTGTCGGCGGAACCGGGATGGATCATGAGGGGACTCACCGCCGCGCTCGCTGTCGTCGTTCCATCCTCCTTCGCCCTCCGTCTATGGACACGCGGCCGTCTCGCACGCATCGACTGAATGGTCTTGGGGTGTTTCATCTGTTTCTATTGAATCAGTTGTGAAACAGATGGAACGTTCGTCTGCGTTTGACATGAAATGCAGAGTTTTTACTCAAGGTACTCATAAGAGCTTCTTGCAAAACACGAATTTGATAAATGGTGCGCCGCCACATGAGCGGTTTTGACGCCTTTTTTAGCGGTGGCTGGCGTAATCCGATCTCGGGCTTAACTCATCATCATTTTTCGCATGTTTCAGCGCGAAGCGCGCCCTGCATCTGTCCGTGCATCGCCCAGTGAGAAGGCAGGCAGCGCGTTTTCATTGTCGCAATCGCATCAACTGATCGGCAGACAGCGCCAGGACACCGAACATCAGGTGCCCCATGACCTTGGTGCCGCCCTGGACCCGGACGCAGCGAGCGCCGAACTCATCCTTGAGGCGCGCATTGCTGCGCTCGGCGACGGTGCGTTCGTTGTAACGGACGGCATCAGCCGGTTCAAACGCTTCCTTCTCGCCCTTGCGCGGATTGTGATCGATCAGTGGGACATGGCCCAGGCTGCGGCAGTGCTCATGCAACTCGAAGCTGCAGTAGGCCGCATCCATGACGTCGTAGAGGTTGGTGACGCGCTGCGCGCTGATCAGCGACAGGGGGATGGCTGCGCGGCTGTCGTGCATCGAGGCCGAGGACAGCAGCGCCGCAATGGGCACGCCACAGTCGGCGGTGTCCAGGTGCAGCTTGTAGCCGTTCCAGCTGATTTTGTACCCTTGGGCATTGCACTTGGTGCCACGGTCGCACGCCGTGGGGATGTCCTCGAGCATCTGCGCCAGGCTCTGCTGGCGTTGGCGCTGGAGGGGCGAAACCTTGGCGGGAGCACGGACTTCGCCGCGCCGGGGGCGACCGCGTTTCTTCGCCGGGGGCGCCGGCGTGGGCGCGGTGGCGTCCTCGGCGAGCCCGGACGATGGGGCCGCAGGGGCCGCCGCCGTGCTGCGGGCCGGGCGCTCGCGTGCTTCGATCGCGGTGCCGTCGCGGCTCAGATGCCCGATCAGGGCCGCCCCGAGGTGTTGCTTGATGAGTGACTCATGCACCCGTTCGGCCAGGCGTTGCTGGGCAAACTCGTCGAACGCGCGCGAGAACGTCGCTTCGGAGGGCAGCTTGCGGCACAGCGGGAAGCCACAGATGCGCCGCAGCGCGCGATCGACCGTCAGGCGCTCGATCAGCCCCACCGTGCTCGTCAGCCCCAGCACGGCTTTGGCCACAAAGGCATTCGCCAACCAACTGCGCTCGTGGGGCGGACGGCCCGTGCCGCACCAGGATGCCGAGACGAATTGCTCGATACGCACCCATTCCAGGGTGTGGATGACCCGCTCGAGCTTGGGCGTCAGCGCCCCCACCTCGTTCTTCAACTCGGGTAACAGCTCATGCTGGACCACATTCCAGCGTTGCAGGATCAGATGGGGTCGGATAGCATCCATTTCGCGGGCGTTGTGGTGTTTGTGTGAGAGCTTCATCATGCCAGAAATGGCCGCCCGCCCCCTCCACCTTTGCCTCCCGCTGCAAAAAATCCCTCGCGAAGCGCGACTTTTGCAAGAGGCTCATAAATATTGAAAAAATTGGCTTGATGATGCGTTTTAAATAATGGCACAGGGTTTGCTAAATGATGGCTGAAGCGCAGGCACCCACTTTGCAATCACGGTATGAGCCCATGTCTGCGCCTTGGTTAAACCGACGTCGAGGAACCTAAATGGACTTTTCACTTCAGCCTGAGCTGCAGGCGCTGCAAGCCAAGACACGTCGCTTCATTGCCGAAGAGATCATCCCGATGGAGCGGGATCCACGGCAGGGCGTTCATGGTCCGAGCGAGGCGCTGCGTGACGAGTTGGTCGCCAAGGCGCGTGCTGCGGGCCTGCTGACTCCACATGCCTCCCGCGAGTACGGCGGGCTGGGCCTCGATCACGTGGCCAAGGCGGTGGTGTTCGAAGAAGCCGGATATTCGATCCTCGGGCCGACCGCGCTCAACATCCATGCGCCCGACGAGGGCAACATCCATCTGATGGAAGTGGTGGCCACCGCCGCCCAGAAAGAGCGTTGGCTGCGTCCGATGGTCGGGGGGCGGATGCGTTCGGCCTTCGCCATGACCGAGCCGCCCCCGGGTGCAGGCGCCGATCCGTCGCTGCTGATGACCTCCGCCGTGCGTGACGGTGACGATTACATCATCAATGGTACGAAGTGGTTCATCACCGGCGCGGAGGGGGCCGGCATGGTCATCATCATGGCGCGCATGGAGGACGGCACGGCGACCATGTTCCTGTCCGACATGGACCGTGAGGGCATCGAGGTGGTCCGCACCATGGACGCGCTCGACACCTGCTTCACCGGTGGTCATGGCGTGATGCGCTTCAACAACCTGCGCGTGCCGGCCACCGACGTCCTGGGCGAGATCGGCAAGGGCTTCCGCTACGCCCAGGTGCGCCTCGCCCCGGCGCGCTTGACCCACTGCATGCGCTGGCTGGGCCAGGCCCGGCGCGCCCATGACGTGGCGCTCGAATATGCGCGCACCCGCCAGGCTTTCGGGCGTGCCTTGGGCGAGCACGAAGGCGTGAGCTTCATGCTCGCCGACAACGAGATGGATCTGCAGACCGCCCGGCTGCATATCTGGCACACCGCGTGGCTGCTAGACCAGGGCGAGCGTTGCAACTTCGAGTCCAGCCGAGCCAAGGTGGTGTGCTCCGAAGCAGAGTGGCGGGTCGTCGATCGCTGCGTGCAGATTCTCGGTGGCCAGGGGGTGACCCATGAAACCATCGTGCCGCGCATTTTTGCCGATATGCGGGCCTTCCGCGTGTATGACGGTCCGAGCGAGGTGCACCGCTACAGTCTGGGCAAAAAACTGGTGGCGGGGCGCCGCGACGCCTCGGTCCAGGCCGGAGTCGCGGTATGAGCGCCGCGAACGCCTTCGGCCTGGCCGGCCGCATCGCCCTGGTGACGGGAGCCTCCAGCGGCCTCGGTCGCCATTTCGCGGGGGTGCTGGCGGAGGCGGGTGCGACCGTGATCGTGGCGGCGCGACGCACCGAAAAACTGGACGAGTTGGTCGCCGAAATCGGTGCGCGCGGCGGTGTGGCCCATGCGGTGGCCATGGATGTGACCGATGCCGGAAGCGTCAGCGCCGCGCTCGACCAGGCGCGCCACCTGGCAGGCGATCCCGATGTGCTGGTCAACAACGCCGGCCTCACCGTGACCCGGTCGGCGCTGCAGCAAAGTGTCGATGACTGGAGCAGCGTGATGGACACGAATCTCAAGGGTAACTGGTTGGTCGCGACCGAGGTTGCGCGTCGCCTGGTCGCTGCCGGCAAGCCGGGGGCGATCGTGAATATCGCCTCCATCCTGGGCGAGCGGGTCTCCGGCGGTGTCGCGCCCTACGCCATCTCCAAGGCTGGAGTGGTGCAGATGACCAAGGCGCTGGCGCTGGAGTTGGCGCGTCACGGCATTCGCGTCAATGCACTGCTGCCGGGCTATGTGGTGACCGACCTCAACCGCGACTTCCTGCTCAGTGAGCCGGGTGAGCGCCTGCGCCTGCGCATTCCGTCGCGCCAGTTCTGCGAGCTCGAGGATCTGGATGGTCCGTTGCTGCTGCTGGTGTCGGAGGCCGGACGGGCCATGAACGGTGCATGCGTTCCGGTTGATCGCGGTCATTTGGTCGGCACGCTCTGACGCACGAGGAGAACTGAAGACATGGATCAGATTGCACGTGAGGCCGTAGAGGCTTTCATCGGGTGCGCTGCGGGCGCGAAGCGCGCGCGCATCGAGCAGATGCGTCTGCTGGCCGGCGGCGCGGTGCAGGAGAACTGGCTGCTCGACGTGGCGGTCGAGGGGGGTGAGCATGACGGCGTCCTGGCGCTGGTGCTGCGCTGCGATTCGCCCACGGCGGGCGTGGCCATCAGTCACGGTCGGGCCCAGGAGTTCGCTCTGCTGAAGGTGGTGTTCGAGGCCGGTGTGACTGTACCCGAGCCGTTATGGATCTGCGAAGAGCGGGAAGTGATCGGCCGCCCCTTCTTTCTCATGCGCCGCATCGGCGGCACTGCGGCCGGCCATGTGCTGGTCAAGGATGAACGCCTGGGTGGCGGTCCCGCAGTACTGGCCGAACGCCTCGGTCGCGAGCTGGCGCGGATTCATTCGGTTCGCCCGCCCCAGCCCATGCTCGACTTCCTGCCCTGGTACGAGGAGGCGCCCGCGCTGCACCTGATCGCTGCTCATCGGGCCTTTCTCGATGCGCACCATACGCCGCATGCGGCACTCGAGTGGGGGCTGCGCTGGTTGGAGCGTCACGCGCCCGCGCGCGGTGAGATCGTGCTGTCCCACCGCGATTTCCGGACTGGCAACTACATGGTCGACGAGCAGGGACTCACCGGCATCCTCGACTGGGAGTTCGCCGGCTGGAGCGATCCACTCGAGGACATCGGCTGGTTCTGTGCGCGCTGCTGGCGGTTTGGCCGCTTCGACCGCGAGGCGGGCGGAATCGGCACTCGGGAGGACTTTTACCGTGGCTATACGGCTGAATCCGGACGTCATGTCGACCCCGGCTCGGTACGCTACTGGGAGGTGATGGCCCACATGAACTGGGCGGTGATCGCCATCCAGCAGGCCGAGCGCCACAACTCCGGCGTGGAGAATTCGTTGCTGCTGGCGCTCACCGGACACATTGTTCCGGAGCTGGAATGGGAGATTCTCAACATGACGGAGAACGACTGATGCGTGATCGTCCGACCGGAGACGCGCTGCTTGCATGCGCCCGCAACGTGCTTCGCCAGGAGGTGCTGGCGAGCGTTCCGTCCGAACACAAGCATGCGCTGCTGATGGCGATGAACGCCATGTCCATCGCCGAACGCCAGTTGCAGTACGGCGAAGCCCCCTTGCAGGCGGAAGCCGATTCCCTCGCCAGCGTGCTGGACGCGCCGGTGGCGGTGGCGGCGCTCCTCGAGGCCAACCGTACGCTGGCCCGGCGCCTGCGCACCGGGGCCGGTGACCCTGGCCAACCGTCCCGCGAGGCGCTGTTCGCACATTTGCGCGCGGTGGCCCGCCAGCGGGTACTCGAGAGCAGCCCGAAGACGTTGAAGGCCTGAACGCGACCGATGAGCACCTTGATCCTGCTTCGTCATGGCCAGGCCGCCTTCGGGGCGGATGCCTACGATCAGCTCAGCGAACTCGGGCACGCCCAGGCGCTTGCGACCGGTGCATGGCTGGGCGAGCGCGCCGGTCCTCTGGCCGCTGTCTGGCACGGACCGCGCCGTCGTCATGCCGACACCGCCAGCGGCGTGCTGGCTGGCGCCGGGCGTGCGTTCGACGCCGTGGCCGTGGCCGGTCTCGACGAGTTCGGGGAAGGCGAGGACGTGCTGCGGGCGGCCGAGGCGCTGTTCGGGGGACCGATGCTTGGGGATGGCGCACCGCCACGGGATGAGCAGTTGCGTTGCTACGACCGGGCGATCGCGGCCTGGGCGGCGGGGGATGCAGACATGCCCGGCCGGATGCCCTACACGCAATTTCGCGCTGCAGTGCGAACGTGGCTGGATGCGTTGGTGGGGACGCCAGGACGCCCCGGCGGCCGCACCGAGCTGGCGGTGACCTCGGCGGGTGTGGTGGCGGCGGTGGTCTGCGATGTCCTCGAACTGCCGGACCCGCACTGGCACCGGCTGCTGCGCATGATCGGCAATTGCTCTGTTACCGAGATCGCCTTTTCCGGCAGCCGGCGCGGGTTGAGCAGTTTCAACGCCACCGGGCACCTGCCGGCGCGGCTGGCCACGACGATCTAACGGATGCGGGCGCACCGGCGGCGTCCGTATCACGAAAACAATGAGAACCCTTGCGGGGAGACAGGATCTTGAGTAGCGATATCAACTTTGAACCCTTGACGCCGGTGTCATTCCTGCGGCGCTCCGGTCGTGTCCATGCCGATCGTGTCGCGGTGATCGACGAGGGCCGCGAGACTACCTACGCGCAGTTGCTCGAACGATGTGAGCGGCTCGCCGGTGGCCTGAACGGTTTGGGCGTGGCGCCAGGCGACCGGGTGGCCGTGCTGTTGCACAACACGCAGGCGATGGTCGAGGCCCATTTCGGCGTACCGATGGCCGGTGCGGTGCTGGTGAGCCTGAATACCCGCCTGAGTGCGACCGAGTTCGCCTACATTCTCGAGCACAGCGGCGCCCGGATCCTGATTCACGACGTCTGCTTCACGAGCGTCGTGGCCGAAGCGCTCGCGCATCTCGGGTCGGCTGCGCCACGCACTGTCGCGGCCGGTGGCCGCGAGGCGGATGACGAATACGAACAGCTCATCGCCAGCGCCCCGTGCCATTCGGTGTCGATCACCGACGAGCGTGGCATGCTCGCGCTCAACTACACCAGCGGCACTACCGGCAAGCCGAAGGGGGTGATGTATCACCATCGCGGCGCCTACCTGCAATCGCTGGCGATGGCGCTGCACACGGGGCTGACGAGTGAGAGCCGTTATCTCTGGACCTTGCCGATGTTTCACTGCAACGGCTGGTGCTTTCCGTGGGCGGTTACGGCGGTGGGGGGCACGCATGTGTGCCAGCGTCGGGTCGACCCCGGTGAGATCTGGGGCGCGCTCTACACGCTCGGCGTTACCCACATGAACGCGGCGCCCACCGTGGTTTCCATGCTTGCCTGGCACAAGGACGCAGTGCCCGGAAAACTGCAGCGCAAGGTGCGCATCGGCACCGGTGGTGCGCCCCCGACACCGGTCCTGTTGGCCCGGATGGGCGAACTGGGACTCGACATGATGCACCTCTACGGCCTGACCGAGACCTTCGGTCCGTCGCTACTGTGCGACTGGCATCCGGATTGGAACGGGCTTCCGCTCGACGAGCAGGCCCGGCTCAAGGCGCGTCAAGGCGTGGGCAACGTGATCTCCGAGACCGCCCGCGTGGTGGACGAACACGGCCAGGACGTTCCTGCGGACGGTCGCTCGATGGGTGAAATCGCGCTGCGTGGCAACAACCTCATGCTCGGCTACTACCGCGATGTGGAGGCGACGCGGCGAGCCTGTCCCGACGGTTGGTTCCGGACCGGCGATGTCGGCGTGATGTACCCGGACGGCTATCTGGAACTGCGGGACCGTTCCAAGGACGTGATCATTTCCGGCGGCGAGAACATTGCCTCGGTCGAGGTCGAACAGGCCATCGCCACGCATCCGGCGGTGCTCGAATCGGCCGTCGTCGCCGCGCCCGACGAGAAATGGGGAGAGGTGCCGGTCGCATACGTGACCCTGAGGGACGGTGAGACGTTGAGCGCGGACGTGCTTGCCGAGCATCTGCGCAAGCGCATTGCCCGCTACAAGGTGCCGAAGTATTTCGTCTTCGGCGAGCTGCCGAAGACGGCTACCGGAAAAATACAGAAATTTGCCTTGCGCAGCCGGGCACGCGGCCAGTAGCCGGTCCGCTTGCGTACGGAAACGATTTCATCAATGGACGTGCGTTCGAGGTGCGTCCGAATCAACAGGAGGAGACATGAAAATGCATAAATCGAACAAGATTCGGGCCGTGATTGGTGCCGCAGTGGCGTCCGTGCTGACGGCGATGGCACCGGTCGATAATGCCAGCGCCGAGACGTTGTCGATGCTCTCGGGCTATGCGCCGACGTTTGCGTGGTACCGCGAGATCGGTCCGCGCTTCATCGAGTTGGTCAAGGAGGAGTCCAAGGGCGATCTCGATATCCGCTACAACGGTCCGGATACCGTTCCTACTTTCGAGCAGTTTCAGCCGGTGCAGTCGGGTGTGTTCGACGTCCTGTTCACCCATCCTGCCTACCATTCGGGTACGACATCGGTCGGCCTTGCCATCGACGCGATCGCAGTCGATCCGGTCAAGCGCCGAGAGGCTGGCGTGTTCGACTACATCGACAAGCACTACCAGAAGCGGGGAATGAAGCTCATCTCCGCACCGTCCACCGGTACCAAGGGATTCCGCTTCTACCTGCGTGAGCCGCTCAAGGATGACGCCCTGAAGGGACGCAAGATCCGCGGTACGGTTTCTTACCATCCCATGATCAAGGCCCTCGGTGGCGCTCCGGTGAACATGCCGGTGAGCGAGGTCTATACCGCACTGCAGCGTGGCACGATGGACGGTGCTGCCTGGGGTCTGACGGGGGCCAGCGACCTCAAGTTCTATGAAGTGGCCAAGTACATGGCCGACCCGGTCTTCGGTCAAGTGGGCGTCATGATCATGATGAACCTGGAGCGCTGGAACGCCCTGAAGCCCGCTCAGCAGAAAGCGATGCTCGAGGCCGGCCGCAAGATCGAATTGGAGTCCCTGGCGCATTTCGACAAGCTGCAGGCAGAGGAATACAAAACGCTCATCGGCCACGGCGTGCAGATCACGAAGTTTTCCGATGCCGACGCGAAGCGGCTTGAAGCCTTGTGGTCGAACGGTGTATGGGAAGTGGCCGAACAAGTGTCCGGCGATGACGCTCGCGGACTGCACAACCTTGCGCGCAAGGCCGGCATGACTGAATAAGGCGACCCTGGCAACACGAGGGGGCTGCGGGCCGTTCGAGGTCAGCAGCCCCGCCGATGGATTTTCACGGGGTGCGCCATGTTCAGGTTGCTCGACGTTCTTACCCGCGCGGCGTTCTATCTGAGCGCTGTCCTCCTGCTTGCGATCACGCTGATCTACTGCTTTGAGATCGTGAGCCGCTATTTTTTCAACTCCCCCACGGTGTGGTCCACCGACACCGTTACGTATTTCCTCGGCGCAATGACGTGTCTTGCGATTCCGGAAGTCGCGCGGACGAACCGTCATATCGCGGTGACGGTCTTCGTCGACGCCATGCATGGCAAGTCGAAAGAAGTGGCGCAGCGCGTGCTGCACCTGACCGCGGGCGTGGTCGCCGGCGGCGTCGCCTGGATCGCGTTGAGCGAGACGCTGCGCCTATATAAGAGCGGGATTCTGACGCTGGGCACGATCGCCGTACCCAAGTGGTGGATCTCGGCCTTCATCCCGCTCGGCCTGGCGTTGCTGACGCTCCACTATTTGCGCTTCGCGATCGACCCCACAGCGGCGCATGTGCCCGCGGAACAAGGAGGAGAGTGATCATGGAGTGGTATTGGACCCTGAGCCTGTCCTTGGTCCTGCTGTTCGCTCTGATGGCGACTGGCTTGCCCGTATTCGCAGCCTTTCTGCTCGCCAACATCAGCGGGGTGCTGGTCACGGTGGGCAGCCGCGGTTTCGGCATGTTCACCAACAGTCTCTACGAGACGATCACCTCGGAGAGCTTCGTCACCATTCCGCTTTTCATTCTGATGGGCGAGGTCTTGTTCCGTTCGGGTTCGGTGTCGGTGCTGTCGCGGGCGGTGGATGTGTTGATTGGTCGGGTTCGCGGCCGACTGTATCTGCTGACCTTGTCGCTATCCACGATCTTCGGTGCCCTCTCGGGGTCGGCGGTGGCGGTCGCGGCGATGCTCGGCCGTTCCGTGCTGCCGCAGATGACGGAGGAGGGCTACGACGAACGGCTGTCGAACATGACCATTCTCGGTGGTGCCTCGCTGGCACCGATCATTCCGCCGAGCCTGCTGGTGATCGTAATCGGCTCGCTGGTCACGAACGTGTCAATCGCCGGGCTGCTGGTGGCGGGCGTCGTGCCGGGCATCATTCTGGCCGTGATCATGGCGATCTACATCTTCATCCGGGTGTCGCTGGACCCGTCACTGGCCCCGGCCCAGGAGCACGTGGTAGACCACTCCCTTGGCGACAGGGCGAAGGCCGTGCTGAGCATGCTGCCCTTCGGCATCGTGATTTTCTCTGTGATGGGGTTGATCCTGCTAGGCATTGCCACGCCGTCGGAAGCTGCCGCGGCAGGTGTGGTCGGGGCGGTACTGACCGCCTGCGTCTACCGGCGCTTTTCCCTCGCCATGTTGTGGGCCGCCTTGCGCTCGGGGGCCAGTATCAGCGCGATGATCCTGATGATCGTGGCCTGCTCGAAATTTTTCGGTCAGCTGCTCGCCTTCTTCGGCGCCACCACCGGACTCATCAACGCAATGGGGCACTTGAGCATCGATCCCTGGCTGATGCTGTTCATTCTCATGCTGGTGCCTCTGATTCTGTGCATGTTCATCGACCAGTTCGCCTTCCTGTTGCTGGCCATCCCGCTTTACGACCCGATCATCCGCACCTACGGTTTCGAACCGATGTGGTTCTGGACGCTGTTCCTGATCACTCTCACCATCGGCAGCCTGACTCCGCCGTTCGGCTATACGCTGTTCGCGCTCAAGGGGGCCGCGCCGCATGTGTCGATCTCAGAGGTCTACCGCAGTGCCTGGCCGGTGGTGGCGATCTTCATCGCGTCGCTCGTGTTGTTCGCGTTGGTTCCGGTGTTCATCACCTGGCTACCGGGCTTGCTGTGAGGGTTCGATCATGACCGGACTGATGCGGGCGGATCATCATGTGCGCTCGACGGCATTGCCGGGTTTGCGGCTGCGCTTGAGGGAACGGTGTCCGCAGGCTGGGGCGGGTGGGGCGGCTACGCCTCTGCTACTGGTGCATGGGGCTACGGTGCCTAGCGCGTTGTGGGACAACGCCGCGCCGGGCTGGTCGTGGATGGACATGCTGGCCCGGGACGGTCTGCATGTCTTTGCCGTGGATCTGCGCGGTTACGGCCGTTCGGGGCGCGGTGCGGTTGCGGGCCAGGCGACAGACGGCGGGCCGTACGCACGCGCCAGGGAGGTGCAGCAGGATGTGGCGGATGCGCTTGCCTTCATCCGCGAGCGCACCGGCGCCGGACAGGTCGATCTGCTCGGCGGTTCTTGGGGCTCGCTGATCTGCGGTATGTTCGCGGCAGGGGCCATGGCCGACCAGGTGCGGCGTCTGGTGCTGTACGCACCGCTCTACTGCGCGCCCGGCGAGGGTGAGGGGTGGCGCCGGGCCGCCGCCGACCCGGCAGATCCGGCGCGGATCGATCCCGCGCTGGCCGCCCACCGCCAGGTGTCCGAGGCCGCCTTCCGGGCGCGTTGGGACGAGGAGCTCCCCGCCGGCAACGCGCAGGCCTGGCGCCCCGAGGCGGTTTTCAGGGCTCTGTTCGATGAATGCCTGGCCGAGGATCCGGACTGTGTCGGCGTCGGCGCACCCGCGTTCCGGGCGCCGAACGGCACGCTTGCCGATCTGTTCGAGGTGTACTCGGGAAGGCCCCTGTACGACGCCGGAGCCATTCGCGCGCCGACCCTGCTGATCCGTGCCGACCACGACCGAACGTCGACGCGCGGGGACGTGCTCGGGCTATTCGATCGGATCGCTGCGCCGGTCAAACAGTATGTGGAGATCGGCGACGGAGGGCATTTCGTGATCGCAGAACGCCGAATGACCGGGGTTCACGCTGCCGTGACGGCCTTCTTGCAGCGCTAGGATTCGCTGCGCGCAGCCTTGAGGCGCCGCCACAGCGTCGTCCGGCTGATGCCCAGAGACTGCGCTGCACGCGTCAGGTTACCCTGATTGCGCTCGATCGCCGTCGCGAGTGTTTCGCTTTCTAGCGACGGAGCGACCGTCGTCGTCAGGATGTTCGGCGCCGCATCGCCGGTGTCTAGCAGGGTCGACTCCAGGTCAATGCTCGACCAGAGAGTCTGGTCGTCGCCGAACAGCAGGGCGGCGCGCTCCATGACATTACCCAGTTCGCGCACATTGCCCGGCCACGTGTGGCGGTTGAGCATCGGCATCAGCTGGTCGACCGTGCTGTTCGGATCGAGATGAAGACCGTCGCGCAGCAGGATGGACGAAAGGATGTGGATCGCGAGGTCGCGCAGATCTTCGCGCCGCTCGCGCAGCGCAGGGAGCCGGAGCTTCAAGATGTTGAGGCGGTAGTAGAGGTCTTCGCGAAAGTTGCCGCGGCGAATCTCTGCTGAAAGGTCGCGGTGGGTGGCGGCGATGACCCGCAGGTTGACCGGCGTGGGTTGCATGCTGCCCAGACGGACGACCTCGCGTTCCTGCAGGACGCGCAACAAGCGCGTTTGCAGGCTCAGGGGCATGTCGCCGATCTCGTCGAGGAAGAGTGTGCCCCGGTGCGCCTGTTCGATCAGGCCCGGTTTGCCTCCGCGCTTGGCCCCGGTGAAGGCGCCGTCCTCGTAGCCGAACAGCTCGCTCTCGAGCAGCGATTCGGGAAGCGAGGCGCAGTTGATGGCCACGAAGGGGCCGATGGCGCGCGCGCTCGCACTGTGGATACCCTGCGCGAAGAGCTCTTTGCCAGTCCCGCTTTCGCCAAGGATGAGCACGGTGGCGTCGGTCTGGGCATAGCGGTGGGCGAGGGCTATCTGGCTGCGCAGGACGTGGCTGCTGCCGATGATCTGGTCCAGTTGGTAGTGCGAACGGTGTTCCGAACGCTTGGTGTTGATGCGTAGCTGCCGGTTGGCGCCTTCGACGCTTACGGCGTCCTGGCACACCGCGACCGCGCCGACCAACTGGTTGGCGTCGTCGCGCATCGGGTAGAGGCTGGCGAGTACTGTGGTTGCGCCCTGCTGCACAACCTTGGTTTGCGGATCCGCGTCAGCCGCCAGCAGGGTCTTGAGATTGAGTGCCGGCGCGAGGGCGTCGATGTCCTGTCCCATCCAGTTGGTCAGCGGGGTTTCCAGCACCCGCGCCACTGCCGGATTGGCCGCCTGCACGACACCGGTGGAGTCGATCGCCACCACGCCTTGGGTGAGGTGGCGCAGGGTGGTGTTGATCCATACGCGCTTCTCGGTTTCGGCCCGGGTTGCACTCAGTGTGGCGAGTGCCTCGTCTATTGCCCGGGTGATGGCGACCGGCGAGGTGGACAGAATGCCGGTCAGCCCGAACTCACCGGCAATCTGGGTGACGATCGATGAGCCGATGATGACGCTGTAGCCCTGGCGCTCGAACCTCGCCAGCAGGGTGCGTGCGTCTTCCAGCGTCTTGTATGTGCCCTGGCTGATGTCTACGCCCCACAGGCTGCGGATGTAGTCGAGTTCGACCAGCGGTTGATCGTATTGTGCGACCGCGACACGCCCCAGCGTCTCGTGCGCCTTGTGGAGCGCGTACAGAATGTCGTGCCCGCTGAGTTGCATCAGCACCACGCCGGTCGACAGCTTGCGCTTCAGGAAGGCGCCGGTTGCGCCGGCACATATGAAGATGTCGGCACGGCCTTCCCGCTCCGCTTGCTCAGCGAAGGCCAGGATGTCGACGAAGCGGCAGTCGGCCACTTCGATGCGGGCCTGTCCGGCATAGGTCTCGACCACGTCCGAGACCTGCACTGCCAGCGGGCTGGGCGGGTTGATTGCGCCGACATGGCTGATGAGGAACAGGATGCGCGGCAGGGGCGCGGTGGGGGCGGGCATCGATGGTCTGGTGGGCGGGCACGGGAAAGGCGCTCGCCGAGTCGGTGGGCACGCCGTGCGGATCAGCCGGGAAAAGTGTCCGAGGATAGACGATTCACGACAAAACCCAAACCATGTAAGCGGATTCGAATCAAGACCCGTCGTTCGTGCCCCGTCCTCTTACACCACTTCTCGGGACACGCCCGAGATTCCAGATGATATTCTCACATCCAGACTCATCTAAAGATCATACCAGTGGCTCATAACCTCACAGACTCCCAGCGCGACCGGCAGAACATCCTCAACAACCGCTATGCCATATCCAAGGTGGAGGAGCATCTTGCCTTGGGCGGGGTTGCTTTCCGCGAAGAGCAGGTTTTTACCAAACAGCAGGTTGCCGACCTGCTCGAAGTAAGCGACAGCACAATCGAACGCTACCTGACAAGCCACGAAGAAGAGTTAAAGCGCAATGGCTACCATGTTCTCAAAGGAAAAAGTCTCAAAGAATTCAAGGCTCTAGTTGATGTCTCCCTCGCAAGTGAGGGTAACAAGGCACCTACATTAGGAATTTTCAACTTCCGTGCTGTCCTGAATCTGGCCATGCTGCTCACAGAAAGCGACAAGGCCAAAGCCATCCGCAGCCGGATTTTAGACATTGTGCTCGATGTCGTTGCGGAACGGGCCGGAGGACAAACCAAGTACATCAACCAGCGGGATCACGATTATCTCCCTGCAGCCTATCAGGAGTTCAATTATCGGCAGGGGTTTACGGATGCATTGCGAGATTGCCTTGCAATGGGTGACATCAAGTACGGTATCTACACGGACAAGATTTACAAGGCGGTCTTCAAGGAAAACGCGAAGGAGTACAAGAAGATCCTTGGCTTGGCTGCCAAGGATAATCCTCGCGACACGATGTACGCAGAGGTACTCAAAACCATTGCCTCATTAGAAAGTGGCCTGGCTGCCCAGATGCAAGCATTTGTTGCTGAACATGGGCGGAAGCTGACTCCACGCGAACTTGATGCAATGATTGTGGCTGCCGAAGCTAACCCTTTCCAGCGGCCTCATCTGGAAGATGCTCGCGCCCGTATGGCTAGCCGTGATCTTTGCTTTCGCGACGCGTTACACCATGCCTTGGAATCTTACGTCCAAGCCGTGCCGGAAGCCGACTTCGAGCGCTTTCTGGGTGAAACCAGTAAATCTCTGGAAGAACGGCTTAGCGATCCTGCAACACTTGCTGTGTTCAAGCGCCTCAAAGATCGCTAGAGGCCGCGATGGACGAGATCAAGATCTTCTATTTCGACATTGCACATGCAGTCCGTGAGCACGACTGGATTATTGAGAATTCAGGTGGCTTAGCTGGCATCAAGAACCTTGAATATCTTGATAGCGCCCTCGACCATATCCAGAGCGATCTCTATTACCCCAGGGCTTCCGCACTCGCATGTCATCGCTTGTTGATCAATTCGCATAGAACTCGTTCGCATTCAATGGGTTACGTAGCCATCTTGTGAACCCGCTCGAAAACGCGTCTACTCTCGTCTTTTGGACGGACGGCATGAGTGGAGCGGGAGCGAGCCTGATGGAGACACTGAGTGAGTTGGAAGACCCGCGCCGTCCAAGTAACGGCACCCGCCACGACTTCCGGGAGATCCTGGTGATCGCGGTGTGCGCCATGCTCTCGGATGCCGACAGCTTCGAGGACATCGCCTTGTGGGGGCGGCTCAAGGCCGATTGGCTGCGCCGCTTCCTGCCCTTGAAGAACGGCATCCCGTCGGCCGACACGTTCCTGCGGGTGTTTCGGGTGCTCGACCCGAAGCAGTTCGAGGCGGTGTTCCGACGCTGGGTGGGTGGCATTGTCGGTGCGCTCGAGGGCAGTGTAGCGATCGACGGCAAGACCTTGTGTGGCTCGGCCGATGGCGACGGGCCCGCGGTCCATATGGTGAGCGCCTTCTCGACCAATCTCGGGCTGGTGCTGGGGCAGGAGAAGGTCGCGGGCAAGAGCAACGAGATTACCGCCATCCCCGAACTGCTCGACGCGCTGTACATCAAGGGGTTGCTGGTGAGCATCGATGCGATGGGTTGCCAGCGCGAGATCGCCGCCAAGATCCTCGACAAGGGCGGCGACTACCTGCTTGCCGTCAAGGGCAACCAGCCCACGCTCGCCCAGCAGGTGCGCGATCTCGTCAGCGACGCGCAGGCGTGCGGCCCTGGCTTCGAACAGGCCGAACGCGGCCACGGTCGGACCGTCCTGCAGATGAGCTGGGCCGTGCCCAGCGGCAGCGAAATCGACCCCGCGCTGTGGCCTGGGTGCAAGACGGTCGGCTGCGTCGTCTCGCAGCGCTTCGTCGGCGACAAGGCGGCCGAGCTCGAGGAGCGCTTCTACATCAGCTCGCGCGTGCTCTCGGCCGAGGAACTCGCCCGCACGGTGCGTGCGCACTGGGCCATCGAGAACCGGCTCCACTGGATGCTGGACGTGTGTTTCGGCGAGGACGGCTCCATGGTGCGCAAGGACAACGCGCCGCAGAACCTCTCGTTGCTCAAGAAGATCATCCTCAACCTGATCCGCACCGACACCACCGACCCGGTCAAGACCAGCTTGCGCCAAAAGCGCAAGCGTGCGGCCTGGGACGACGACATCAGGATGAAGATGCTGGGGATTCATCCGTTATGACTTCCGAGTGCGGTAGCCCTGGGAGCCTATCGAGGCGCGTACTGGCATACCGAACAGGAGGTTCGGTATGCGCTCGCGTCGTTGCCGGTCGAGCGAATCGAACTGCGGAGCGCGGTGTTCTTTCCTGGCGGATCAGGGGTTGTACGATTGATGGAGAACCTGATCCCGAATGTCTTCCTCCATGGCGCATTTCTCGTTGTTGCAGCCGATAAGAAGACAGGAAAAACGGAGTTGTACGCGTAGCTCCGACAGCGATTGCCGAGACAAGTAGTCTTTCAAACAACTGGCCCGTGGAAGCGTCGGCCGGTCGCTCCTGGCCAATGCCAGGATGGGGATGTCAATCTGAGCTATACCCTAACTTGGCGTCAGACCATCCGGCGCTAAATCGTCAGAATAGAGTTGCCTTCCGAATTGATTGACATACGCCGTCAAGGGTCATAGATTTCTTCCTGACACATTTCCCTCAGGAGGATACCTTGCACGGTCAGCGCATCGGTTACGTCCGCGTCAGCAGCTTCGACCAGAACCCAGAACGGCAGCTCGAACAGATCCAGGTGGATAAAGTGTTCACCGACAAGGCGTCGGGCAAGGACACACGGCGGCCCGAACTGGAACGGCTGCTCGCCTTCGTGCGCGAAGGCGACACGGTCGTGGTGCACAGCATGGATCGTCTGGCGCGCAACCTCGACGACCTGCGCCGCCTGGTGCAGGGCCTCACCCAGCGCGGCGTACGCATCGAGTTCCTTAAGGAGCATTTGACCTTCACCGGCGAGGACTCGCCGATGGCGAACCTGATGCTGTCGGTAATGGGCGCGTTCGCCGAGTTCGAACGCGCCTTGATCCGCGAGCGGCAGCGCGAGGGCATCGCGCTCGCCAAGCAGCGCGGGGCCTACCGTGGCAGGAAGAAATCCCTGTCGTCTGAGCGTATTGCCGAACTGCGCCAACGTGTCGAGGCTGGCGAGCAAAAGACCAAGCTGGCTCGTGAATTCGGAATCAGTCGCGAAACCCTGTATCAATACTTGAGAACGGATCAGTAAATATGCCACGTCGTTCAATCCTGTCCGCCGCCGAGCGCGAAAGCCTGCTGGCGTTGCCGGACACCAAGGATGAGTTGATCCGTCACTACACGTTCAGCGAAACCGACCTCTCCATCATCCGGCAGCGGCGCGGCCCGGCCAACCGGCTGGGCTTCGCCGTGCAGCTCTGTTACCTGCGCTTTCCTGGTGTCATCCTGGGCGTCGATGAGCCGCCGTTTCCGCCCTTGTTGAAACTGGTCGCCGACCAGCTCAAGGTCAGCGTCGAAAGCTGGGACGAATACGGGCAGCGGGAGCAGACCCGGCGCGAGCACCTGGTCGAACTGCAAACGGTGTTCGGCTTCCAGCCCTTTACCATGGGCCACTACCGGCAGGCCGTCCAGTTGCTGACCGAGATGGCCTTGCAGACCGACAAGGGCATCGTGCTGGCCAGCACCTTGATCGAGCACCTGCGGCAGCAGTCGGTCATTCTGCCTGCCCTCAACGCCGTCGAGCGGGCGAGCGCCGAAGCAATCACCCGCGCCAACCGGCGCATCTACGATGCCTTGGCCGAACCGCTGTCGGACGCGCATCGCCGCCGCCTCGACGATCTGCTCAAGCGTCGGGACAACGGCAAAACGACCTGGCTGGCCTGGCTGCGCCAATCGCCCGTCAAACCGAATTCGCGGCACATGCTGGAACACATCGAACGCCTCAAAGCGTGGCAGGCGCTCGACCTGCCTTCTGGCATCGAGCGGTCGGTGCACCAGAACCGCCTGCTCAAGATCGCCCGTGAGGGTGGCCAGATGACGCCCGCCGACCTGGCCAAGTTCGAGGCGCAGCGACGCTATGCCACCCTGGTGGCGCTTGCCATCGAGGGCATGGCCACCGTCACCGACGAAATCATCGACCTGCACGACCGCATCCTGGGCAAGCTGTTCAACGCCGCCAAGAACAAGCATCAGCAGCAATTCCAGGCGTCCGGCAAGGCGATCAACGCCAAGGTGCGGTTGTTCGGCCGCATCGGCCAGGCGCTGATCGAGGCCAAGCAGGCGGGCCGCGATCCGTTCGCCGCCATCGAGGCCGTCATGTCCTGGGATGCCTTCGCCGAGAGCGTCACCGAAGCGCAGAAGCTTGCGCAGCCCGAGGACTTCGATTTCCTGCACCGCATCGGCGAAAGCTACGCCACGCTGCGCCGCTACGCGCCGGAATTCCTTGCCGTGCTCAAGCTGCGGGCCGCTCCCGCCGCGAAGGACGTGCTCGACGCCATCGAGGTGCTGCGCGGCATGAACAGCGACAACGCCCGCAAGGTGCCCGCCGACGCGCCGACCGAGTTCATCAAGCCGCGCTGGCAGAAGCTGGTCATGACCGACACCGGCATCGACCGGCGCTACTACGAACTGTGCGCGCTGTCGGAGATGAAGAACGCGTTGCGTTCCGGCGACATCTGGGTGCAGGGGTCGCGCCAGTTCAAGGACTTCGAGGACTACCTGGTGCCGCCCGCGAAATTCGCCAGCCTCAAGCAGGCCAGCGAATTGCCGCTGGCCGTGGCCACCGACTGCAACCGGTACCTGAACGACCGGCTGACGCTGCTGGAAACACAGCTTGCCACCGTCAACCGTATGGCGACGGCCAACGAGCTGCCGGACGCCATCATCACCGAGTCAGGCTTGAAGATCACGCCGCTCGACGCGGCGGTACCCGACACCGCCCAAGCGCTGATCGACCAGACGGCAATGATCCTGCCGCACGTCAAGATCACCGAACTGCTGCTGGAGGTGGACGAATGGACGGGCTTCACTCGGCATTTCGCGCATCTGAAATCGGGCGACCCGGCCAAAGACAAGAACCTGTTGCTGACCACGATCCTCGCCGACGCGATCAACCTGGGCCTGACCAAGATGGCGGAGTCTTGCCCCGGCACGACCTACGCCAAGCTGGCTTGGCTGCAAGCCTGGCACATCCGCGACGAAACCTACGGGGCGGCGCTGGCCGATCTGGTCAACGCACAGTTCCGCCATCCCTTCGCCGAGCACTGGGGCGACGGCACCACCTCATCGTCGGACGGCCAGAACTTCCGCACCGGCAGCAAGGCCGAGAGCACCGGCCACATCAACCCGAAATACGGGAGCAGCCCAGGGCGGACGTTCTACACCCACATTTCTGACCAGTACGCGCCATTTCACACCAAGGTCGTGAACGTCGGCGTGCGCGATTCGACCTACGTGCTCGACGGCCTGCTGTACCACGAGTCCGACTTGCGGATCGAGGAGCATTACACCGACACGGCGGGCTTCACCGATCACGTCTTCGCCCTGATGCACCTCCTGGGCTTCCGCTTCGCGCCGCGCATCCGCGACCTGGGCGACACCAAGCTCTACATCCCGAAGGGCGACGCCGCCTATGACGCGCTGAAACCCATGATCGGCGGCACGCTCAACATCAAGCACGTCCGCGCCCATTGGGACGAAATCCTGCGGCTGGCCACCTCGATCAAGCAGGGCACGGTGACGGCCTCCCTGATGCTCCGAAAGCTCGGCAGCTACCCACGCCAGAACGGCCTGGCCGTGGCGCTCCGCGAACTGGGCCGCATCGAGCGCACGCTGTTCATCCTGGACTGGCTGCAAAGCGTGGAACTGCGCCGCCGCGTGCATGCCGGCCTGAACAAGGGCGAGGCGCGCAATGCGCTGGCCAGGGCAGTGTTTTTCAACCGCCTGGGTGAAATCCGCGACCGCAGTTTCGAGCAGCAGCGCTACCGGGCTAGCGGCCTCAATCTGGTAACGGCTGCCGTCGTGTTGTGGAACACGGTCTATCTGGAACGGGCTGCGCACGCGCTGCGTGGCAACGGCCATGCCGTTGATGACGCGCTGTTGCAGTACCTGTCGCCGCTCGGTTGGGAGCACATCAACCTCACCGGCGATTACCTCTGGCGCAGCAGCGCGAAGATCGGCGCGGGCAAGTTCAGGCCGCTACGACCGCTGCAACCGGCTTAGCGTGCTTTATTTTCCGTTTTCTGAGGCGACCCCACTCAGGTCATCCCTGCTATCGACCGAACTGAGGATGTCGATCCACGAAACCTCCGCTCCGCTCTGGACCATCGCCTCGAGGTCTTTGGTGAACTTCTCTGAGGCCTGTAGGTAGTGAGTCAGTCGTTCGCGGAACAGCAAGGGGTCGGTGACACCGATTCGGGCAAGCTCCAGCATTTGTCGTGAGGCCTGTCTGCGCTTTCGCTCGACTTTCTCGTAGACGAAGTTGACCAGCGCATCCGCGGCGCCGGCCTCGATCTCTCGAATTTTGGTTCCGGCAAGGATCAGCTCCTGGCCGGGCGTCAGAAGCGAAGTCTGGTATCGCTGGGCGTATGCCCGAAACTGCTCCGAGAGGTAGCCAGACAAAGCATCGGGTTCGTCGCGGATGACCTCCCACTCCGACTCGATCGACAGTTCAATCTGCTTTGCGCTGTAGTTCTTCGTGTAATCCCGTACCACGCCAAGAAGGATCAAACGGACGACGCCGTACTCCATGCTGCGTTCCGAACGCCAAGCATTGTGCGCGGTATGTTCCCGGAACGGATCTTCAGGGATGAAGCCAAGTACGATGGCACGGTCGTTGCTAATGAGTCGCCGAATCTCGCGCAGCAACTCGACGATCACTCGCGCTTCGTGCTCTGGCCCGGAAAACGCATTCTGGTGGAAGAAGAAGGTTCGAACGAAGTCCCCACCCTGATACTGGTGGGCGTCCAAGAAAGACTGATACGCCTGTCTTGCCTCCTCGATCGAGGCGCCTGGGTCGAGGATCGCGTCGGTCACCTCTGGGAACTCGTCCGAGAAGAGCAGCACTGCCTCGGAGGGGGCTTTGTCCCGCCCGGCGCGACCGACCTCCTGGTAGTAGGCCTCCGGCGATTGTGGGCTCGTGTAGTGGATCACCCTCCGTATTGAAGGCTTGTCGATCCCCATTCCGAAGGCATTCGTAGCAACGAGCGCCTGATAGCTGCCTTGGAGGCCGCTGATGAAGTCGGTTTGCACCTTGGCCTTGACCTGGTCCCAGTCGAGCTGCTCTCCTTGTGGGCCAAGAGCCCAGTAGGGGATGGTTGCCAGGGCTTGTTCGTCTGAAATTGTGGCGCTTTTTTCCTTTGTAACGAAGGCCGCGAACTGCTTCCATTTCGGAGCGGTGCCAGTGTAAAAGCGCAGATTGTCGTGCTGAATGACCTTCATCAGGGCAGCGGTGACCCCGACCACCCCTTCGGTGCCCCCGATAAAGCGGGCAAAGACCAACAATCCATCGTTGGGTTTTGCCCTGCTAATGAAATCCTTCACATACTGCCGAAGGGCGTGCTCTTTCTCTCGTGTGCGCAACTTCACGCACGCCATAGTGATTTCAGGGCGGTCAAGTCGCTTCGCCCGCACGACGGCCGCATCATCCATAACGCCAAGCTCGCGTCGGACATCGGAGAGCACGATTGAGGAGGCGGTGCCGGTAAGCGCAACCAAGGGGGCCGACACATCAAGCCGAGTGGTGCGTTCTTTCACGATGCGGCTCAGGCTGAGATAAGCCGGCCTAAAGTCGTGCCCCCATTCGCTCACACAATGGCACTCATCGATGACGACCTGCGAGACCTCGCCAAACTGTGCCCTGAAATGGGCCAGTTGCTGGCGAAAATTTTCGATGAGGAAGCGCTCTGGCGCGATGAGCAAGAAGCGCACACCGCCCACGGTCAGCAGGTATCCTGCTTGATTTCTTGCCTCCCTGCTCAGGGCGCTCGAGATTTCCTGTACGAGATCGATGCCCAGTGCGAGAAACCGTTCCCGCTGATCCTGAAGCAGGGACTTCAGTGGCGAGACATAGACGGTGAGCCCACCGAGCAACAGACCACATAACTGGTAGGTGAGACTCTTCCCGCCCCCAGTTGGCAAAAGGCCAATGACATCTTGGCCGGTGAGAATGCGTCCGATAATCTCGAACTGCCCTTCGCGCAGGCCAGGTTTGCGCAACAGGTCTTGAACGAACGATGCGATCAGAGACTCCGGAGGAACCTCCGGCGCGACCAACCGTACGGAAAATTTTCTCTTTGGGGACGGTGCCGCCGCGCTGCACGGGCGTGACCACGCAACAGGTACATCGGTGTCGAGCACGGCCCGATGAGGCTCAAGGATGGAGAGGTCGAGGACGAGCTGCACAGCGTCATCCGGGTGGGCGCCCGTACAGCAGACCTCGGGAGCGGCCGACTCTCCGAATAGCGCACGTAGGCGGCCGAACCAGTCCTGGAAGTCTTCCAGAGCAGTTTGCCAGATCTCAGTTTCCGCCTCTGCAACGCAGACACGCCAGGGGCCATTCCAACTCAGTATCCCGGCGCGCAGCGCCTCAAGCAGCAAAAACTGGATGCGGGAGGAAACCGTTGCGCCCCAGACGCAGGTCAGGAGCTCTCTGGAGCGAGGCGCTTGGATGCGAGCTGAGAGCCCCCAGTCTGTCGCCCCTCTGCGTTCCATGAGGACTTGCCGTAGCTCATCCTGCAGCGACTCAGCCTCACCGAAGCGCTCGACAGGCACGCGCCAGACGCGCCATCCAAGTGCCTTCAGGGCGGTGTCACGCTTGTGGTCAAGTTGGCGCTGTCCTGATTCCTTGTGTTGGCTGCCGTCGACCTCGATAACCAGCTTAAGTCCCCGCCCAGTGTTCAGGCTGAAGTCTGCGCGCTGGTCCGTGAATGCCAGTGGGTCCAACCCAAGGGACCGCAGGGAAGGTTGAAGACGGAGGTAGTCGAGCAAGGGGAATCCCAAGACAGGGATCAGCACGTCGTTGAAGAAGCGGCGCTCAGCCTCGCTGCCCGGCTTGTCGCCTTCAAAGCTTTCCCAGATCGCCTTCGCCGCGCCGTCTGGATCGGGGACTTCGCACGGCCAGCGCGCCGTAACGAGTGCATTCCGGAAGTGTGTATCGAGCGAAGCCGCTTCGATCCGATAGGCCAGAAAACCAGCCTGCGCATCCTCTGCGGCCAGCTTCCAGCCGAGGTCTCGAGCAACACGGCAGGCAAGATCCTGCTCCATTCTCCAGGTCGGCAACGTCCAGGCTCCCCGCTCAAGCAGACTCTGCGCGAGATCAACAATGCCCGCCTGCAACGCTGTCAACGTCCCGAAATCACTGCCTTTGCCATCGATCGCCCAGCGATGCGTTGCACTCGCCCTTCGTAACTCAGCAAACGACTCACCACTGCCTGCCGCGACGAGTGGATCGAGAATCCCCTTCCAGAAGTCACCCTTCTTGAAGAATGAGGGAATCGCCGACAGGTGAGAGATGGTGGCCATCAAACAGAAGAAGACAGCGTTGTACGCCAGGAAGAAAAATACCCAAACTGGGCAAAATAACAGATAAGAAAACGGAACGAGCAGATGTCTGAAAAGTGCTCGCAACCTCGCAGAAATATACGACCTTTAGGCTTATTTTGGTGCGAAAATGTTCAAGGTGGAGTTTATTAGTCCCTACTCCAGCTTGATGTTAATCGAGTTAAAAAACGATGCTGAGATAATGAACAATGACTTTCCAAAAACGGAAGAGCACTTTCGGTGAGTTTTCGGGGCCGTCAACGGGCAAGTAATGGCCGATCAACTGGGACAGCGGAGTGGGCGAGTGGGGACCCTGTACGCCTGACGGCCTGGAGCCAGAGTCCCCGCAGACCGAGACGCTGCCGCCGCCTCAGGATGAGCGTAAGACGGAATAGAGGTAGTCCACGCTGACTTCGACGTCGATGACGTCGAGGACATTCTTCTCTTCGAGTAGTGCTATGCCACGCGAGGAGCCATGGGCTTCGGAGGCATACGAATCATTGCCAGACTCTCCGCGAGCGCTCTGTTACAGACGATCAGCGGCGCCTAGCATGCCGGCGAGCCGGCGGCGCTACGGCAGGGTGGCCAGGCCGTGCCGGCACGGGTACCACGACGTGGAACAAGAGCTTTCCTCAAAACGCAAAGACAGGGATGTGTCGGCTCGAGACTGTCGCAGACGATTCGCCGTGCTGCTGCGACGAGGACTCTTGGGCGGCGGGCTCAGTTCGGCCAATAGCCAGAACACTCCAAAGGAGAAACGATGGATCTCAGCGGGATAAAGGAAGCATTTGAAACGTTCAGTACTGCCATTTCCGCCTTCAGGAGCGCAAAGGACCTGCTTCCCGACAGCAAGGAGAAGAAGGAAGCCGAGGAAGCTGTGGAAAAGGCCGCCTCAACAGCAATACTAGCGGAAGCTCAAGCCGCACAGGCATTAGGTTATCCTCTGTGCCGATGTCGTTGGCCTCCGACTATTATGGTGGTCAAAATCCAAGGCGGCCGCCAAAGCGTCTACCACTGTGCCATATGCAACGGTGACTTCCTTGTCGGTCAAAGCGGGCAAATCAAAGGCCCTTACAATGAAGCGCAGTGAATCAATTGCTGAAGCGTCAAGTTAGGCCTCACTTAACACGCCATGGCGACCGGCCGTAGCACACAACTCACCCGCCAGATCGGCGAGCACCTTGTCGCGTCCGAACTTGGGCGTATGGACATCATTGCCACGCCGTTCTCGGGAAACGTCCCTCAGTTCGATCTGCTTGCTTCCACTCAGACAGGCAGCGCATTTCCGGTGCAGGTGAAGGCCATCAATGGCCCGTCTTGGCAGTTCAACGCGGCTTCGTTTCTGCAGATCGAGATCAAGGACGATTACCAGACTGTCCTCGGACCGCGCCAGGGCATTGATCAGTCGATCGTTTGCGTGCTGGTGCTACTGCGTTCTGCGGGAACGGATGCCTTCTACACGCTCACGGTCGCCGATCTTCAGGAGCTTTTGCGGCAGCACTACAAGGGCGGCAGGCGGCCAAAGAATCCACAGTCAACACACTGCGCCCTGTGGCCCAAGCATCTGGCCGGCTTTGAAGGGTGGGCCGCATTACTCAAGCGTGCGCACGGTGAGGCTTAACCCCTCGCGCAAGCGGCCCGCTTAGCTCAAACCTTGAAGGACAGCTTTCCTCGTCTTCCAGTGACTGCATCGGTCGGGTGCCGTCGCGTGCGCAGTGTCAAAGCTGACATGACGAATACGTGAGAAGGGCCGATGCTCGCCGTCCGGTCAGGCTGTTGAGTCGTCCTTGCAGGAGTCAAAGCGCTCGTATGTCACGCGCCATCCGAGACGTCAGTCGGCCTCATCCAGACCGGAACAATTTGGACGTGAACGCCCTGCTGCCATTGCCGTGATCGCAATGGCGGCTGGTGACACGACTGCTTGATCTACCCCACATTAGTATTAACTTTAGTTTCCAGCGGAAACCCCGCAGTCCGATTATGTGGGGTTGCCCGCTCGTTTTCCCGTTGAACGTGACTTGCTGGCATGCAGGTTGTTAACCCAACGGTAGCGCGCCGGGTCTTCGCGCAGGAGGAATGCCTTAATTTCCTCGCGTTTGGCCGGATCCGCACGAAGGAAGATGCCGCGTAGATCGTAGTCTATCGAGCGCTCGGTCGCGCCGCGATCGATCGCTTTGGCATACCAATCTCGGGCAACGTCGTAGTGTCCGAGCTCGAAGTTAACGGCACCCAATAGAGTGCAGGGGCGGAAGTCCTTCGGCGTGAGTGCGTGGGCCTGATTGCCGAGGCTCAAGGCTTCATCCAAGCGTTTCAGATCGCGCATGACCCCGCCGTGGGTGGTAGCTATCGCCGACCTCAGCTTGGGCGCTTTCTGTCGCTCCGCCGGAATCGAAGTCAGCAAATCGTGGGCGTTTCTGGCCTTCTCGCACTTGCGGTAGTGGCCGCTGGCGTTGACCGCGTTCCACGGGTCGGTTGTCCGCCTGTACTCGCTGGCGTAGAACTCGGCCTCACGCTCGTGGAAGGCGGCCTGGAGAATCTCGGAGTAGTAATCTCGGCCCTCGGTCGTCATCCACAGCACGTCGTCGTCTGAGAGCCGGTTGCCATCATCGAAGCGATGGAGGATGTTCATCAGCTGAGGAAGGTGTTCCTGTTCAATGAACAGCTCGATTCCGTAGCGGGCTCGAAGCGCCCGGTTTTTCATCTTTGCGATGTACTTCGGATCACTCTCTCGCGCCAGGCGTGCTGCCTCCTGCTGCGCCCAGTAATCCGCCTCGCGTGCTTTCTGCTCGGCAGCCCTGGCCAGCATGGATGCGTGTTTGGCCTGCCTCTCGGCTTTGACCGACTGTTCGCGTTTGGCCTGTTCAGGTGCAGCGGTTTCCCGGAAGGTTTCATACGTGATCTCGCCCCGAGCGAGTTGCCCGAGCGCAGTGAGGCCCAGTTGCTGCAGGTAGTTCAACCCGTTCGTTGTGAGCGGGCGACCTTTCTGAAGTTTGTCGAGTATGTCGCGCAAACGGCTGGCGGGGATGGTGCTGCCGGGGAGGTCGCTTACGAAGTAGCGGTGGGCAAGATCGATCGGATTCAGCACAGTCATGTGGTGTGTTAGCTACCTTCTACGCTTCCACAAGCCGCCGTTAGAACAGAGCAAGGCTGCCCAAGGAATGCTGTGGGGCGGTAAGTCAGAGAACGCATTGGTGAACGACAGGATCGGGACACCCGTCCCACGGGCCTAGCGGGTCACGGCAGCAGTTGATGAGCGGAGGCGTCTGGCGGCACTGAAGGAGGCGTGTCCTTGTCGCCACGCAACGCTCGTCTGCAACCAAGTCCCCGCTCCGGCCGGCCTTTGCTGCAGGCTGTCAAGGTCGGCGCTACCGCCGATCTGAGGTCAGCCTCTCCAGAGCGCGTTTTCGCGCTTCTCCATCTGTAATAAAAGGGGCCTTCTTCTTCTCGTACAGAGCTAGGCGATCCGCCTTCGCCCGATCGCCTAGGCACGCGGCAATCAGCGGGTCGGTCTGTCGGCTCGCTTGCTCTCGCGTCACCGCGTCGGAGCGGACTTTGATTGTGCGGAGCTTGGGGGTGCGTCGGCTGCTGAGCACATGCAATATAGCTACGAACGCAGCAACGCAGAGCAGGATTATGTAGATGGGTTCCATGCAAGCATTTTAAATGCTTGCTGTTACCACCTTCAGGCAGAAAATCACGGTACGAAACCGTACACGAAAGACGGTGGTTTTTCCCGGATGTGCCAAAGCGCATGACAGTTCCGCTCCGCTGTCCGTCGAGGGGGCCGACCGGCGCACCGGGAAGCGGACGGGTATTTGCTAGCGGTGCAAAGTCGCCGGTGAACGGCGGGTTCGCTCGGGATTGAGCCACTCGACCGTCGCCTCAGCGACCGTCGGGTCTGGGTCGGATCCAGCCGTTCCTTCCCCGCGGGACCTTCCAGGCTTCCATCGCGCTGTGCGAGACATTGGACAGTCGACGCCGTACTGTCCAACGGCAGGCTGCATGCACCTGCTCACAAAGCCTCACCATAGGGGGGCGAGCAGCCGCCAAAACTGCTCACAAACCTTCACTTTTCCCCCGGGGCGCACAGGTCTGAAGGCGGAGAAGATGTTTGGGCCACGAGGCTGAAACCCGCGCCAATGCTGGGTTTAAGGCGTGAATCCGGCTTCGGAAGCGAGGGCCGGATTCGCCGGATGAGCGTGCATCTGAAACTTGCTCAAAAAGTATCACTTTTCTGCTGAAACCCGCGCCAATGCTGGGTTTGGAGTGTATGTCGCCCCTCTCCAGGGCGCTCAAGTCCGCAGGCTGCTCACAAACCCTCACCATGCGCTGAAACCCGCGCCGGTGCTGAGATTCACGCGGCGAGCCTTAGCTCACGACACTACCGTCGATCGGCTGTGAGCCTCTCCAGCGCGCGCCTTCGCGCTTCTGCATCCGTAATGAAAGGCGCCTTCTTCTTCTCGTATAGCGCCAGGCGATCTGCTTTCGACCGATCGCCTAGGCACGCGGCGACCAGCGGGTCCGCCTGCCGGCTCGCTTGATTTCGATCCACCGCTCCTGAGCGGACGTTGGCCGAGCAGATCCAGCAGGCCCAGCAGCAACTGCAGCAGCTCGAAAGCACCTATCAGTCGATGACGGGCAGCCGCGGCCTCGGCTCGCTGCTGGCAAACCCGGGCTTGCCGCAGTACCTGCCCGACGAGTGGAAGACGGTCTATCAAACGGCCGCCGGCGGTGGCTACTCGGGGATCTCCGGCGCCCTGTCGCAGATCCTGGCCGACGAGCAACTGGTCGGTTCGGTGGCCGCCATCGAGCAGCAGATCATGCAGCGCAGTCGTGAGGCTGCAGCGACGGACAAGGCCGTAGGGTTGCGCGCCTATGATGGCGCCAAGGCACGACTCACGCAGATCGAGGCCTTGATGGGCCAGATCAACGGGACTTCGGACCCGAAGGCGATCGCCGAGCTACAGGCGCGCATCGGGGCCGAGCAGGCCGCGATCAACAACGAGGCCACCAAGCTCCAGATGATCGCGATGCTGCAGCAGGCCGAGCAGCGGCTGATCGACGAGCAGCGGACGCAGTTGAACCGGCGGATACTCTCGAGCTCGAATACGGGCTTCCCGTCTTTGCGCAGCAGCGCTCCCTGACATCATGAACCCTGAAAACCAGCCGAAGTGGACGCATGAGGACTGCGTCAACTACGAGTCCGCACGCGAGCTCATTACCCATCTGATGGCCTTCCGCTCGGAATGGATCGCCCGTGAGCGGGCCAAGGTTGCGCCGGACCTGGTCGCGATCGAGCGCTGGAACGCGGAGCGCGGCTCCTATGCCGCGGAGCTGCGCGGGCTCGATGTGACTGACCGTGAGAACATCGCGCGCATCCGCCGCGACTACGGCGCCGAGATTCGGCGGCTGTCTGCAGCCTAAAGCACCCATGCAGCGACCGCCGCGGCGGTCGCTGCTAGCATGCCCGCCCCGAGCACGAGCCGCTTGAGTTTGCGCGCGGTGGCGTGTTCCCAGCGGACCGATCCGTTCCCGCGTTCCAAGTCGACTTCCAGAAAGAACTTCATCACCGCACCTTCTTCGTATTCAGTGGCGTCATCGTTGCGTCACGACCGGCGCAAAAAAAGGGAAGGCTGTTGTCAGGCCCGGCCGTACAGCATGGCGGTGATCGTCGCGCGGATGGCGGGATGATGTCCGGCAAAGGGCTTTGCTGTTTGCTGCGCTGAACCTCATGCGGTTCGGCGTTCAGGATCGCGGTACTATTTGCAGATATCCCATGCTGCTAGGCCGGTAGTGATGCTGAGCGGCTTCCTTGCTGAGGCTCCCATGGTTTCTGGACAACTACGAATATCGATATTGAATGCGCCGGATGACCTTACGCCTTTGAAGCTGCGTGGCTGGCTGCGTAGTGAGGCTGAGAGCATCCAAGGTTTGGTCAAGGGCGAGCACGACATGATCGTGATCCGTCTGTTCTTGCCGGAGCGGCTACGGCTGGCGACCACACAGAAGCAGCTCGACAAGCTTCTGCAGGGCATTGTCGATCGCTTCCCCAACATCTACCGCGTCGAGCTTCGGCCCGTCACAACGGCGCTAACTGCGGGTGAAATGGCGCAGGCAGCCGAAGAGGGACAAGCCGACTTGCAGGCGATGCTCGAGGGCATGAAGCAGGACGACACCCCGCCCACCCTTCACTGATCTACACAGGAGAAACACGGCATGAAGACCATCATCTTCCCGGGCAACCATCGCCAGCCCGCGGAGGCCGCCTATGGCATCGTGCTCGAGGACGAACTGGCCCACATCGTTGTGTGGCAGGTGCCCGGCAAGCACCGCGGAACCAGCCTTTGGAACACCGACGAGGGCCGCGACAACGTGCTGAACCGCATTCTCGAAACCGAGCTCGCCGGCATCCGCACCGAGTTCGTGCGCTTCAGCGTCGCGATCATCGAGGAAGACGGCGGCCGTGTGCATGCGATGGACTTCCCGATCCACCTCGACATCGACGATTACACCGCCCGAGGCAATCCGCACCAGGTGCTTGACGGCGGCAGGCTGAGCGATGCCTTCAAGTGGATCGTGAACCGGGAAAAGAAGATCTCCCTCCGGTCGTATGACGTGGTGGCCGGCTGCGCCCGTCACTTCACGATTTTCGACGAAGGCGAGGCGACCACCAACCCGGCCGCCCTGCTGGCCCGCGCTGGCTATGTTTCAACGCGGAGAGAGGCTGCAGCGCTGGTGTGAGCGGAATGAATGGCCCGCGTATGCGGGGATGAGCCGGCGCTTGGGGCCATGGAGGCCAGCCAGGCAGCTGAGGAAGCGCAAACCACTTTTAAAGATGATTGATGCGATGAATCCGGAGGCTGCTCGTCCTCCGTTCATTGAAGACGTGGGGGGCGCGTGTGAGTCCCAGGTGGAGGGTGATGGCGCCGCCCAGTGGGGTGGCAGCCCGCCTCCCGTAAACAGGATATCCGGACACATATCCCTTGGTAGCAAACGGAACACAGGATTAAGGTAGGTGGGGGGCGTGGATGCCCCCCATTTTTACTTGTCGGCGGCGTTGCGCATGGGCACACTCGGTTCCAACGATCTTGGGTGAGGTGTGACGATGAGTGCTGTGAAGGAAACGCCTGTGGCATTGCCGGGTGGGAAGGAGGCTCTACAGGAGAACGAGAAGAAGTGGGGGCCTGATCTGATGAAGGCCGGGTGGACGGTGTTGCCGAACATGATCTTCATGCGGCAGCGTGCGCTCGGCCTGGACTCCATGGACATCAATATCCTGCTCATTCTCCTGTCGCACTGGTGGACGGCAGAGAGCCTGCCGTTCCCCTCCAAGAAGACCATCGCGGAGGCGATCGGCTGTGACACGTCGACGGTTCGTCGCAGGATTCAGGCCATGGAGGCGGCGGGCTTCTTGAAGCGGATTGAGCGACGGGTGGAGCACGATCGCAGTAAGACCAACCAGTACGATTTCTCCGGGCTGATCAAGGCGGCTACCCCGTATGCGCAAGAGGAGTTGCAGGCACGCCAAGAAGGGCGCCAGGGGCGGGCGAAGCGGATTAGACGGAAGGGAAAGCCGCAGCTCAAGGTTGTGCCGGGCGAAGGCGCGGACTGATCTGGCGCACAAAAAACTATGCCCCCGGGGGCATGCTGACGCAGAGGTCGCACCGGGGGCTTGCTCGATAAACATACTACCCGCTCACAGGAGGGAGGTCAAGCCGCCTCCCTCCTGTGGAAGAGAGGGTGAGAACAACAAAAAAGGACCAGTAGGTGTCGAATTCCGTCCTTCCAACGCTGGACTCTAGCCAGCTTCAGCAGCTTGTGGCCACGTTGACGCAACCGCGTCTTAGCAAGTACCTGCGGGCAAGTCGCAACAACGATCACCAGGCGCTCCGCCTGTACGTGTTGAACACGAAGGTGAGCGCTGCGTTCCTGGCCGACCTGCATTATGTCGAGATCGCCTTACGCAACAAATTTGACGGGGAACTGTGTGCAGGGTTCGGGCCGGAGTGGTTCAAGGATCAGACCTTCCTTGCACTGGTCGATCGGCGCAGCCAGGGAATCCTGCTCAAGGCTCAGAGCGATGCGGCGAAGCATTGGCCGAGAGGGCGCCCAGTTCCGCCTGGGAAAGTGATTGCTGAACTGTCGTTCGGGTTCTGGCACAACCTGACGGATTCAAGGCTGGAGCATCCGCTTTGGGTGCCATATCTGCATAAGGCTTTTCGTCCTCGCAAGGCCCCCAAGCGGGCGACCTTCAACCAACAGCTCGAGAAGCTGCGGCAGTTGCGCAACCGGATTGCACACCATGAGCCGATCTTCCATCTGGACTTGATGGCCATCCACCAGACGCTCCGTGAAGTCGCTCAGGCGTTGTGCCCGGCTACAGCCGCGGTGATGCTCAAGACCAGCACCGTGCGTCGCGAGGTGATGGGGGTTGGTTCCTACTGCAAGAGGCGGGGGATCTGACGGGTTGTCCCAATCAATAGCGCACCCGAAACGTGGGCGAGTCGGCCGCCCGGGCGTGGCGCCGGTCGTAGAGCCGGGTGGTGCTGATGTTGGCGTGCCCGAGCCACTGCTGGACGCGGGCAATATCCGCCTCGTGCTCGAGGGCGTTGGTCGCCGCGGTGGCGCGCAGCCCATGCACCCCGAGGCCGGCGACCGAAATGCCGGCCGCCTTCGCGTAGGTGCCGACCACGGCGTAGATGCCGTCGGCGGTGAGCCCCGCGCCGGTGCGCCGGCCGCGCAGCGGCACGAAGAGCGGCGCCTTCTCCTGCCCCACATGGTGACCCGAGGCCGCGAGATAGGCGTGGACGCGCTCGGCGGCGACCGGATGCAGCGGCAGGAAGCGCAGCTTGCCGCCCTTGCCGTGCACCCGCAGGTGCGGCACGCCGCGCCGCTCCTGCAGGTCCTGAATGCCCAGCCGGGCCGCCTCCTCGCGGCGCAGCCCGTGGTAGAGCAGCACCGCGAGCAGCGCCCGATCGCGCTGGCCCTTGAGGGTGGCGGGATCGGGGGCGTCCAGCAGGGCGCGCGCCTGGTGGTCGCCCAGCGCCGGGGTCTTGCCCTCGTTGCTGTCGAGTGTCGGGCGCTTCACGCCATGGACCGGGTTGCCGCCGGCCATGGCGTTGCGCTCGAGCAGATAGTCGAAGAGGCTCGCGAGCGCGGCGAGCTTGCGTCGCACGGTGGCGCCGGCGAGGCCCCGGCGCTCGAGCTCGCCGCGCCAGGCGAGCACGTGGGCGCGGGTGACGGCGCGAAACTCATCGGGGGCGGTGAGACCCAGGAAGTGGCAGAAGTCGGCGAGGTCGGCCCGGTAGGCGCGACGCGTGCGCGGGTTGTCGAGGTTGGCGAACCACTCGGCCGCCGCGGGCACGGCGGCCAGGCGCTGGAACTCGGGGGCGGTGAGGCGGCGGGCGTCGGCCGCCGGCGGTAAGCTCAGCTCATGCATCGAGGCCTCTCCCGATCGCGCGGTACCAGTCCTCGCCGGCGGCCAGGCGGGCGCGGATATCCCCCTGCAGGCGTTCGTGCGCCGGCGCGAGGTGCGCCCAGCGTTTTTTCGCTTCCTCAAGGTCGGCGAGGGACAGGGCCTCGGCCACCTGCAGGCCGGCGCTTGCCAGGCGTCTGGCGCGGTGCCAGAAGCCGCCGGCGGTCCCGAGCTCGTGGACGGGGTGGATCGGCAGTCGGTGCGCCTGGTGGAGCTGCCACAGCAGGGCCAGGGCGTAGCCGTGGCGGCGATGCGCTGGTGCGATCTCGAGGCCGTAGAGCCAGAGCTGATCGTCGAGTGGCGTCACGGCATAGGTGGCGGTGCCCACCCGGATGCCGGCGCTGGTGGCGATCGTTGCCGTCCAGTCCGGATTAGGCGAGGTATTCGTCATGTAGTAGTTCGCCTGCCGCGCGAGCTGGATCTCGGGCAGGCGCGCGATTCGCCGCTGGGCGGCCCACTTTGAGAAGAAGCTGGGGCGCAGGCTAGTCATCTTTGTCGAGCGCGTGGTGCATGGCATACCAAGTGCCGACGGGCATGCCGCCCTCGACGTAGCGGCCATGGAGGCAGCGCAGGAAGGTCTCACGGGCGGTGGTGGTGACGAGCCGCAACTGGTTTTCGGCACCATGGCACGAGACGATCCACTGGCCGTTGGCGGTGGGCGTGCAATGGTACTGAGCGAAGTCCGTCTCGCCATTGACCGCCTCGTGGAGCGCATAGACATCCGCGGGGCTGCCGTCGCAGGCCTCGTCGAGCCATTCGTCGAAGTTCGTGATCGTCGCCATCGGCATGCCTTCAGTCTGAGAAAAACTAACGATAACGTATTTTATCGGTATAAAAATCTAGCGAGAAAGCGGCCTCAGGCCGCCTTCTTGTGCCACCCATTACCGCTTACTATCCGGCGTGACCTTCATCGGGGTCCAGGTGTTGCCCGGTTTGGTAGTGGGGGGCAGAGGCTTGTTGTCCGCAACCGTCGCGAAGTTCGGCACTTTGCCTCCCCTCGGGCCGGTTTCTTGATAGATGCCGCCCTGATTACCGGTGCTGGTGCCAGGTTTCTTGCTCATTTTCGAAGCTCCATGAAAGGACGTGGATTAGCCCACATGAAAAGTTTACAATACATACTAAAAAAAGAGAAACGTAAACCGAAAAGAGGGAATGACCATGATCGCTGATCGCATCCGCCTGGCGAGACGCAAGGCGGGGTTCTCCCTGCGTGATCTTTCGGCTGCAATGGAAGGGCGGGTCACCGCTCAGGCCATCGGGAAGTATGAGCGAGGGGAGAGCACCCCTAGTTCAGGGGTGCTGCTAGGGCTCGCCAAGGCCCTTGATGTCTCCCTTGGATATCTGCTCGACACGCAGGGAATCGCCCTTTCTGGCGTTGAATTCCGCACCAAGGCGAATACCACCGCCCGAGACCGCGCCGAGGTTGAGACGGAAGTGCTCGAGTGGGTTGAGCGCTACCTCCAGATCGAGCAGGTTCTCGAACTCGACAGTGCCGAATGGCAATGCCCGCTGCCCTGCCCACGCCGATTGAAATCCATCGTTGAGGCGGAGGAACTGGCCAACGAGGTACGAAAGGAATGGGAACTCGGCCTTGATCCCATCCCGAACATGACCGAGCTGCTTGAGGAGAAGGGGCTGAAGGTCCTCACGGTTCCTTTACCGGCGCGCGTCTCCGGTTTTACCTGCCTGGTGCAGCGCGCTGATGGTGAGCCACTACCGGTGATCGTCGTGAGCAACCAGTTCTCCCTGGAGCGCCGGCGACTCACTCTTGCGCATGAACTCGCCCACCGGCTGATCGATACCGACTGCCTGTCAGACAAGGATGAAGAGAAGGCGGCCAATGTGTTCGCGGGTGCCTTTCTCATGCCGCGCGCCCATCTTCTGAAGGAGGTTGGCAAGACCCGTCATGCCATCGGCTACAAGGAGCTGATCGACCTGAAGCGTCTTTACCGCGTGAGCGGCGCGGCGTTGCTGGTGCGCTTACGCCAGGTGGACGTAATCAGCGACGCGATGCTCACCTACGCTTTTCAGTCGATCGCGCGGACTTGGCGCACGCAGGAGCCCGTTGAGTTGGAGCCATCTCGGGAGCGGGGACAGCGGGAACGGGCGCGCCGCTTCGAGCGGCTATGCTACCGGGCGTTGGCCGAAGGCCTGATTTCACTGACCAAGGCGTCCGAGCTTCTTCGGCAGCCCATCTCCACTGTCGAAGCTGATTTGAAGGGGCCTCAGGACGCCGATGCGGATCATTGTCAGTGACAGCAGTTGCCTGATCGATCTGCGCAAGGTGGGGCTGGTCGAGGCCTTTCTCAAACTTCCCTATGAGTTTCTGATCCCGAACACTCTGTTCGAGGATGAGTTGCTGAAGTTCACAGCGGCGCAGAAGCGAGCCTTGGTGAAGGGGGGCTTGACGGTAACAGACCTGCCAGGTGAAAGGGTTTTACGTGCTCAGGGAGTCATTCGAGAACAACCTCGCCTCACCCTTCACGATGGCTTTGCCTTCGCTCTCGCGGAAGGATATCCGGGATGCATCCTGCTCACAGGCGACGGCGGACTGCGCGCTTTCGCTGTGGCTCAGGAAGTCGAGGTGCGGGGTGTTCTTTGGCTCATTGATGAACTTCATCGCCATGGTGTCGACACCGCGGCCAATCTTCTGGTGGTACTAGAGCAGTTGGCCGTCGATCCCACTGTGCGGCTTCCACGGCGGGAGCTGGCCGCGTTTATCAAGCGTTATCGTGCGCTGTGCTGACGTTCTCATGCCTCCTAAATGCCGTAGTCGTACCTTAGGCGATCAGTAAAAGCGCATTTCATTTTTTGCGCTTTTCTGTAAAATAGCAAGCACGCTAAAGCGGAAAGGATGAACTCATGATTATCGGGCTTCTGAACCAGAAAGGTGGCGTAGGCAAAACCACCCTCAGCGTGAGCTTGGCGGCCAGCCTGTCCCGCACCGGGGCGCGGGTGCTGCTGATCGACGCCGACCCCCAGGGCAGCGCCTTGGATTGGGCGGCAGCTCGAGAAGGCGAACCGCTCTTTTCAGTGGTTGGCCTGCCTAGGGCGACCATCCACAAAGAAATCGGCCAGATCGGGCAGGGGTACGACCACATCATCATCGACGGCCCGCCGCGAGTCACCGATTTGGCCCGGTCCGCCATCATGGCCGCCGACGTGGTGCTGATCCCGGTGCAGCCGTCGCCCTACGATATTTGGGCGGCTGATGAAGTGGTGAAGTTGATCGACGAGGCCCGCGTCTACAAAGACAACCTGAAATCCGCTTTTGTGGTTAATCGTAAAATCGCAAATACGGCGATTGGCCGCGATGTGGGTGAAGCCCTCGGGGCATACCCGGTGCCGGCACTGGCGGCCAGCATCACGCAGCGGGTTGTTTTCGCAGAGGCGGCCGCCCAGGGGCTGGCGGTGCATGAGATTGACCAGGACGGGCCGGCAGCGGCCGAGATTGAGGCCGTAGTGGCCGAACTGATGGAGTTCGTACGATGAGCACGAAGAAGGTATCCATCGGCGCCAAGCCGACCAGCAAGCCGGCGCCGGCCGCCGCTGATGCGTGGGTAGAAAGCCGCGTCCCGGCCGAGGGGCCGGAGCCGATGAAGCGGCTCACCATCGACGTGCCGGCCAGCCTGCACCGGGCAATCAAGACGCAGTGCGCGGCGCGCGGCACGAAGATCGCGGACGAAGTACGCGAGCTGCTTATGAAGAAATACGGCGATACGTAATATCGTATTTCTTTATTTCCGTAATTGTGTTTATAAGCAAGGGGGCGTTGTGGCGGTAACATGACCCCTCAGAAATGAAGTGGCCCGATCAGTGCGGCAACACTGTCGGGCCGAGTGCTCAGGAGCTGCGTTCATGAACACACCGGAAAATGATACCAAGCCCCGCCGGGGCCGTCAGCAAACGCCCCGGCTCGATGACCAAGAGAAGATTGACGTAGCGCCGGCGGAATTGCGCCGCTGGCGTGCCGGTTATCGGGATTACCTCGTCTCGAAGGGCATGTCAGCCGCAGCCGCGGCTGACATGGCCGCGAGGATTGCCTATAGGCCCGATCTGTACCCGACAGGTGAGGCGCCAGCCTTCCAACTCGAGCCGACGCCGGCGCAGGCCACCGTGGACCAAAAGGTGAAGTCAGCGAAAGTCGAGAAGTCGGTTCCTAACGAGATCCCGGCTAAGACCAGAACGGTCGCCCCCACGGTGCGAGAGTTGAAGCTCATCCATGTTGCCGCTCAGGTGGCCGACGAACGGCCCGACGACGAGGACCGGGCTTTCATGCACTCGATCATGTGCCAAGTGGGATTGCCTCGATCCCGGGTCGCCGACACGACCTTTGAACGCTACTCCGGTGGCGCCGGCTTGCTGGTCGAGGCCGGCAAGTTGTGGGATGGCAAGAAGTTCGTCCAGCAGCCTATCCCCTATGGCCCCATGCCCCGTCTGATGCTGGCATGGATGAATACCTACGCTGTGCGCTTTAACACGCCGGAAATCCCGGTCGGAGATAGTGCCAGCGAGTTTCTGCGGATGCTAGGTAAGTCCACGAACGGCGGCACTCGGGGGGCGTTCACGACCTTCCGGAAACAGGTGCAAGCGTTGTCCGCCTGCCGTATGACTTTGGGTTTCAATGCCAATGGGCGAGCTCACACCTATGAGGGCAAGCCCATCAAGCACTTTGACGCCTGGATTGCTGGCAACGATGAGCAGCGGCCCCTTTGGCCTGGTACGGTGACGTTCTCCCAAGACTATTACGACACCCTCAAGGCGCATGCTGTGCCGCTCGATATGCGCGCCTTCACCGCCTTGAAGGGGTCCGCTCTGGCGCTCGACGTGTACGCCTGGCTGGCTCAGCGCCTGCACCGCATCGAGGGCCGGCCGATCATCCTGCATTGGGCGAGTCTGCGCGAGCAGTTTGGCCAGGAATACCGAGGGAAAGACCCTGACAAGGACTTCAAGAAAGAATTCTTGCCGGCTTTGCGTGCCGTGCTGACGGTCTATCCCCAGGCCAAGGTTAAGCAGGTGACGGGAGGCGTCATGCTCATGCCGTCACCGCCGCCGATTCCGTACAAGGGGGCTTGGTGACAATCGCGAGGTCTGGCCAGCTCGCTTTTGTCGCCATGAGGCCCTACCCCGTGGGGCTTTTTCGCTGACGCGAAAACCGGGACGCCCTTCCAGGCTCGCGCCTTCGCGCTCGGACCCTACGGGACTGGCCGCAAGCGGCCACCTTCCAGACCGCCCTAGCCTTGCGCCATCCTGGCGCCAAACAGCGCCGCCCTTGGCGGGTGAGGGGGAGAACGAAGCGGCGGCCAATCGAGCCGCCCGCGGGGCGCCACGCCGAATCGCCCCCCCTTTCCTTCTGAATGGGTACGGGTACGCATTCAGAAGAGAGTGAGGTTCCATGTTGGTAAAGCTGTGGGAAGAGGGAGTTATTCACGCCGAATCGCCCCCCCTCGTCACGCCGAATCGCCCCCCCTTCGGCTGAGGATTTCACGCCGAATCGCCCCCCCTCATCACGCCGAATCGCCCCCCCCCTAAACCGATAGGTCTTTGCCTTTAGGTTTTTCCTATATCTCTTTGCCGATAGTTGGCCCGCGCTCGCTGTGGAAAACTTGCCACGACCGAACCGGGCGAGGGGCACCCCTTTGGGGTTCCCCCGGCTTCGCCGGCCCCCCCTCCCCATTGAACAGGCCCCCCCAGGGGGGCCGGAAAACCAACCCCCCCAGTCGCAGCTCCACCGCCCAGGGCCGAGAACTAGCCGCATCGGTACACGACCGCCGCAAGGTTTGGCAGAAAAAGCAGGGGCCGCCGCCCGTGCTCTGAACATGCCTCATCGGTTTGCTGCCGCCCGCCTTCGCGCCCTTCGGGCTTGACCTGAAACCGCTTCGGTTTCAGGGCTTCCCGCGTCGGTACTTGCCCGACTGGCTGCGGGGGCAGGCACAGCGGGCTACGCCCTTGTTCCTCCCCCTTGCCGATAGGCTGGGGGCGCTCCTGTCGCGTCAAGGGCCGGGGCTGCGCCCCTCTCCATCCCGGCCCGTGTCCTCGCCCGTTCCGGGCTGCGGGCCGCACCAGCCGGGATTCCGACCCTTGACCCGCCATCCGCTTGAAAACCGGGGGAACCCCGCCGCGCTCGTTGGCGCGGCAGCCCATCCCGACCGTGACAGATGACCAGGCCGTGACGGATGACCTACGCCCGGCCACATCGAGGGCCTAAAGGCCGTCTCATCTACCCCGCTGGCCGCGTTTCCGGGGCCGTGTTGGCGTTTTCGCCCCTTGCCGACCCTCTTACCAGCCCCGTCGCCTGTAAATGGGGTCGTCTCAGAAAACGGAGAATAAAGCACGTTAAGCCGATGGCATTGGTCGCAGCGGTCTGAACTTACCTGCTCCGATCTTGGCGAACCTGGTCGCGATCGCCTCATCCTTCGACCACGACGGCACGAGGCCCCAGCGCAGGCGGTGGATCACCCGTTCGCCGGTGGGCCGCTGGCGCACCACCGGCAACCACTGCATCGGCGCCGCATTCCAGCGCGGCTCGAACTCGAACCCTTCGGGGACCGCGTCGAATGCCTCGCGCAGGCGCGAAACCGGACCGTAAAGCGCATAGCGTCCGCACATTGCCGTTTTCCTCCAGATCGGGGCAGAACGAGCAGTCGTGTCACCAGCCGCCACCTCGGATCAACTGCCGATCGCGCCAGCTGACGAAACGGGAAAAATCGTACGCTAAGCCTCGGCATAGATCGCCCCCCCCAAGCCGGCCGCATTGGGTGAAAATAAGACTGTATTTTTTTACAGTTCAGCCATGCACGTTAGAGTCGTCGAGCTGATGGTGGCCGGGGAGCGCCGCCCGCGCGAGGAGTGCCTGGCCGACCCCGGCACGATCGGCACCCTGAGCATCGGCGACATTCCGATCGGAACCGCCGAGAAGCGGCCGCTGCATGCGGCGCAACTGTGGGAGCGCTGGGGCACCTCGGCCAGGCGCGGCTTGCTGCCGCCGCTGTTCGACGTCCAGGTGCTGCGGATCACACCGCGCGGGCTGCTGCTGCGGGGGTTCCAGGTGGACACCTCGAACCGACCGAACACGGCGCAGCACACGCAGGAATGGTGGGCCGTGCCGATCGAAAAGCCGGGGGCGGCTTAGCGTGCTTTATTTTCCGTTTTCTGAGACGACCCCTGGCTCAACGGGGCGACCGCCGCCGACCAGGTGCAGGCGCTCTTGCGCCCGTGCCCGGAGGCGGCGCTTGCGGCGTATCCGGTTTCGAGCGCGGTGGGCAGCGTCCGCAACGACGCGCCGGCGCTGATACAGCCCGTTTGAGCGGCGTTTTCTCGGCGGCTGAGGGCGACCCCCGGCGCGGGGCGCCTGAGCCGCCCTGATCGGGCGTGGTGCCGTCCGGGGGAAAGGCCCCTCCTCGATCGACGGGCAAATAATCGCTTGCATAATCATAATAATCATATTATTATGATTATTATCTAGTCCCGATTGGAGTGCCGTTATGAACCAGAGCCTCTCCCTCGATGCCCGTGAGCGTGTCTTCGCCGCGGCGAGCCAGATTTTTGAGGAATCCGGCCGGCAGACGATGCCCACCGTCGATCAGGTCCGTCGCCTGGCCAAGGTCGACATGCATGCGGCGACCGCGGCGATGCGCGAATGGCGCCGCCAGCAGACCGCCCAGGCGGCACCGATCGCCGTCGCCGTGCCCGAGGTGGTGGCCAAGGCCAACGAAGTTGCGATCGCCCAGCTCTGGACGCAGGCCCAGGAGCTGGCGAACCAGTCCTTGCGCGAGGCGCAGTCGGCCTGGGATGCGGAGCGGGCCGAGCTCGACCAGATGCGCGTCGAGCTCTCGGACGCGTTCGAGGCCCAGGCCGCCGAGCTCGAGCTCGCGAAGTCGCGCATCGAGGCGCTCGAGCGCGAGGCGCGCGAGACGGCAGAGATCGCTGCGGCCGAACTCCAGAAGCTGCGCGACGAGCTCGCCCAGGTGCGCGCCGAGCTGGGTGCGGCGACCACCCGCGCCGAGCGCTCTGAGGCGACTGCGGCCGAGCTCGAGCACCGCGTCGCCGATCTGCGCGGTGAGCTCGACCGCGCCCACGTCGATGTCGATCAGGTGCGGGCCGAGCTCAGCCGTGCGCACGCCGACGTCGACCAGGCGCGTGGCGAGCTCAAGCGCGCGGCAGCCGATGCCGAAGGCCTGCGCAACGAGCTCGCCGCGGCGAAGGCGAAGGCGGACGCCGCCGAGCAGGCGCACCAGGAGCAGCGCAAGGATGCCGCCAAGGAAGCGCAGCGCTGCGCCGAAAAGGTGCTTGCCGCGCAGAAGTCGCACGATGCCATCGCGAAGGAAGCCGCCGCCGCCCGCGAAAGTGCGGCGCGTCTGTCGGGCCAGCTCGAGGCCGTGCAGGCGCAGAACAAAGCGCTGATGGAAACCTTGCGCGGCAAGGTCGCCGGTAATGGCTGATCCGGCCGTCCGTGAGGCGATCAGCCGGCAGGCCCGTGCCTGGCTGGCCGCCAATGCGTTGATCCTGGATACCGAGACGACGGGCCTCGGCGACGATGCAGAGGTCGTCGAGCTCGCGGTCATCGACTGCGCCGGGGCCGTGCTGCTCGACACCCTCGTGCGCCCGTCCGGGCCGGTCCCGGCCGAGGCCGCCGCGATCCACGGCATCACCGACGCCATGCTCGCGGGCGCGCCGACCTGGTCGGAGATCCACGCGCGGTTCTGCGACCTGGTTGAGGGCCGCCAGGTCGTGATCTACAGCCGCGAATTCGACACTCGTGTGATCACTCAGACCGCGCGCCGTTACGGCCTGCCGGCGCCGCAGGGCTTCGACCTGGCGCTCGATGGCAGCGCTGTGCATTGCGCGATGCAGGCCTATGCCGAGTTCCGCGGGGAGTGGAGCGCGGAGAAAGGGCAGTATCGATGGCAAAAGCTCTCTGCCGCCGCCGCCCAGCAGGGTGTGACCGTCACGAACGCCCACCGCGCGCTCGGCGACTGCCTGATGACGCTCGGTGTCGTGCGCGCCATGGCGTCCACGGGAAATGCCCAAGGGGTATGATGAAAGCGTTTAAAAATAAATGGTGAGCACGATGGCTGCCCCGAAACTCATCTTCTCCTCGGCTGAGGAGATCAAGGCATTTCGTCAGAAGCACGGCATGAACCAGTCACAGTTCTGGGGGCGGGTCGGGGTCACCCAGTCGGGTGGGTCCCGCTACGAGAGCGAGCGCAACATCCCGCGCCCGGTTCAGTTGCTGCTGCACATCGCCTATGCGCCGGACGCCCGTTCGCACCGGCTCGTCGATGACCTGAGAAAGTGGAAGACCGAGCCGAAGCCAGGCGCGTGAGCGCCGTCGGCGACCGAGACGACGCGCCCGGTGAGCTCATAGGCGCTGCTGGTCTGGATGCCGGCCACGAACAGAATGGCGGCAGCCAACCAGAGCGGTCTTTTCACCGCCGGCGCTCCATCTCCTCGCATTTGAGCGCCCACATCTGGTCCTTCACGCGCTTGCGCTCTTCCTGCAGATAGGGGGTGCTGCGTTCGCGCTGGGCTTCAGTGATCTGCCGCAACTCCACCCTCAATGCGGCGCATTGGTTGGGGTTGAGTTCCTTCGCCTGGAGCGGGAAGGGGATCGTCAGGCCACTGATGAGGGTGACCATCAAAGCCGCGCCTCTCATCGTGAGCCCAGAGGGTGCACGAATAGTCATATGTCACATGATAAGGGGTTGTTCTGGCGCGGCAGATTAGCATGGGGTGGGCAGGCCAGCGCGCGCCACACGCACGCTCAAGCCATGAGGGCGCGCGATTTTCCGGGAGCTGGGGTGCTTGCCGCAGTCGGTGCTTAACCGGGTGTCCGAGCGGGCCGCAGCCTGTTGGGGGTCGGTTTTGAGGGTTTCTGTTTTCAAAAGAAAACAGTGAACGGGTCCTGCCTGCTGCGTGCGCTTCCCGCGTGCGGGAAGCACACGCAGCAGGCAGGCAGCAAGCGGGGACTTATCCACGGCCGCAGGCGGTGGTTAAGTCCGGAAGCGCGCTAGGAACGACAGTGCCCACGGTTCCGCTGGCATGGTGGGGGAGGGAGGGGCGAAGAAAAACCCCCAGCCGATGGCGGGGGGTTTGTAAGTGGCTTCTGGAGCCCGTATCCGTCCGATGGACGGAATACATTTTTTGTGCCGAGCGCTGATGCGCTTTTCGGCCTACCCATTGCCTCCTGGTCGAGGTTGGAGGGATTGGCTGTTACCGGGGTCTCTGATCCAGGATTCCACGGCCGCTTTTGCTTCGAGCGTGGCGGCTCGTTGCGTCGTCGCCCTTTCTGTTACCAGCGCCACCATGCTGCCGTTGCCACTCATTGAGAACCGGCGCGCCTTGCCTTGCAAGGCAGGTGGATCGGGCTGCCCCAGCTTCGCGGCTGAGGTGTGGTCGTTGCTCGTTGAACACGCTTCATTACACATGAAGCCCCATTTTTCTCCGGAAGGCCTGCCAGGGCCGCTTCCTTCGAGCATTACATCCGTCATTCGCACAAACGGCGGGGCGGCCAAGCCCCGTCACGTCTCACACACACATTCCCATCACACAGCATCACCCCAGGCTTTTAGTCCTTTCGTCACACCCGTCAGGTCTGCAACAAAGATCAACCCTACTCGCCTGGTCTCCCACTCCTCCCATCCTCGCCTGCCACGGTCGAGGTACTGCTGGGTAGGAGCTTCCCGTCTTAGTACACATCGTCGACGTGCAACGCCGCTGCGCTCCACTACTTGCACATAGCCCTGTGGGCCTACCCCAGCGGAGCTGGGTTTCAAGGGGGTGAGGTTCCAAAGCCCCTCCTCTACTACGCAAGCGCTTCATCGCGCCCTGACCAAACGACTCGGCTCCCACCGAGGCATCCAGCGGCTTTCCACGACTTACCGCGCCGCACCCTTCTGTTTCTTGGGTGCGCTGAATGGCTTGAGCTATTAGCGATCCAGAGAGGTTGCCCCCCCTGGTACCGGATGCGCCAGATTTCTCCTTGCACCCCTGCCGTATTACTACGGCCTCAGCAGCCCACCACCGCGGCACCCGTCTGACCCTTCCGAGCCAGCCGTGCGCGGGATTTTCACCCGTTCGACATGTACAGGGTTGCTCTAGTTGCCTAGAGGCCCGTTTCGACGTCGCCCAACATCAACAACCAGTTTGATGCGGAAGCGATCGAGGGGGGGAGTCTCACCCCCCCGCGCCGCTCGCATGCCGCGCCAGCCCTATTAGAGGCACGCGGCTTCAGGCAATGCCCTCGAACTCACGTCTCGCGACGGTCGAGGCCCCCTTTCCTGGGGGTGACGAACTGGGTGGCGCCCAGTTCGGTGCGACGGTCTGCATGTGCGGGGTTGGCGTCCCCCGCACAGCGACCCTCCGGGTGCATGTGTGGGGTGGCTAGCCCTGATTTGCGTGACGTCCCCATGATCATCTCAAGCCCGGAGCCCGCTTGCAACTGTCCCGTAGGAACCTCACATTGTGTGGTCCCTTTGGGACCACCTAGATTTGCCTTAGAATCTGCACCATTGCAATAAGGTATCTTTGTTAGGTTCCCAACTATGTCGATCTTACCCGACAGCCTGACCTACATGCAGCGCGTGCAGGATGCGGCCCGCCTGGGCTACCCCTGGTTCTTCACCGGCGAGCTTTCGCTTGAGAAGTGGCCTGCCCTGGAGCTCAAGTTGACCGAGCTCTACGACTGCAACCTGCCGAAATCCACGCGCAGCAAGCGCCGCGCGAGCGGCGAGGCCGTGACGCTGCTGTATGCCGTGGCTGGACCGCCCGATCAGCAGCCAAGGATGGTCCGCTGGCTGCTGGCGGTGAGTGATGGGAAGGGCCGCGTGCATGCCCGCGAAAAGCTGCTGCGCTTCGATGCGCAGGATCGCTGCAGCTTCATCGGTCGCTACGAACTCGTTCATGACGGTGTTGGCTGGTCCTGGCGAATGAACCGAAAGCGGGTGGAAGCGCTGCGCGAGCGCATTCATGAGATCGCGTCTGCCCCACCCGAGCGGCGTCAGATCCGGCGGGATGCGGCCGGCGAGTTCGATGTCGAGATCGAGTCGGTCATGGATGAGCTCTACCATGCGCCCGGCTTCCGGCTGATGCGCCGGCAGATCGGCAAGTTGGTGGCCTTCGCCAAGGGCGAGTGGCGAAGGCTGCGGCCGGAAAGTGGGCCGCAGATTCGGCCGCGGACGTTCCTGCCTTACGTGACCCGTCGGTCGAACTCGGTCAAGTCGAGTCTCGACGCCGGTGGGGATGCGCCTGAGGCTTAGGGGGTGTATGCGCATGCAACATGCAGTATGCGCATACAGCATGCTGCATGCTGCATGTTGTATGCTGCATGCGCATACACCCCGTGCCTCGGTGGTTGTCCTTTCCTTGAGCCTGCCTGAATTTGGCCGGCGTTCATCTGGAGAGTCGACATGAGCCACCTATCCCCTGGAATCGAACCGCGTAATCCCGAGCCACTGGCGTGCTCGCGGTGCCGTCGACTCATGCCCGATGGCGACCCGGAGCGGGATGAAGCGCTGGTCGTTTCTTTCCGCGCGGGTTTCTGGTCGATTTTTGGGGATGAGTCCCACGTCGAGGGGGTCTTCTGCCAGCACTGTCTAAAGGCGTTGCTGGGACCCTGGCTCAGCGTCACGGAAGGCCGTCTGGGCGATGGATGGCATGAGCATCTCTCTGCACGGGGGCGCCAGCCTCATCAACGGCCCCATGACTAGGTGTGTGCGGGCCGGACTCGGCCCGCCTGCGCTACCTGCTCAAATTTTGAGCAGCAAGGAAACCCCTTGTGCGACAAGGGCGCCGCAGGCTTAACCAGGCCGCTGTCCACAGATCCTGTGGATAAGTGTCTCTGACTACGAAGGGGCTGAAGGCCGAAGTCGTCGACGAGCAGGTCACCCTGGACTTCAAGCCGCTACAAAACCGGTTGGACCGGGAAGCGCTTCAGTGCATTTTCCGGGCGCCGGCAGCGTAATCAGCACTCTCATCAGCGCGCTCAGCAGGCGGCCACAGACGTGCAACGTGCACCACGGCCAGCACCCACACTGCGTCCTCGGCAAGTTCATAGACGAGGCGGTAGTTCTCGTGCGGAAAAAGCTCGCGCGTCCCTGCGATGAGGCCCGGTTTCCCGAGCTCAGGATGGGAGGAAAGTCTTTCGGCTGCCTTGCTGAACAGCGTATCCATGCGCGCAGCAGCACCGGGGTTGCGCTCGAAGAGGTAGTCCCAAATTGCGAGACGGTCCTGCACGGCCTCGGGCGTCCACCGAACCCTCACAGGCCGCTCTCGGCACGCGCACGCCGAGCGGCGAACTCAGCCTCGACCTCCTCATTCGAGCGCCCGCGTCCGGCACGGACCGAGGCGCGTGCTGTATCCACCTTCTGGTGCAAGAACGCCTCGTACTCGCGCGCCTGACGCTGGCGCTCGACGAACTCGCGCATGAGTTCTCGCACGACCTGGGAGGCTGGGCGGTGCGCGGCCTCTGCCTCAGCCATGAATGCGGCCCGCAGCTCAGGCTCGAGCTTCAGGGTAAAAACGGCTTCTTTGGACATGCCTGGCCTCGCTTCGTTAATACTGACAACGTACTAACGAAGTATATACGACAAGCTTCTCAAGAAAAGCGACAGGCCTGAGCTTAGGTGTCGGTGGCGAGTCGCAACGCCGGGCGTTCCCGTAACTGAAATGTGATTTTGATCTCAGCGTCGAGCGTATCGGCCAGCCGTGCCAGCACCTGCAGGGAAGGGTTCGCGACCTGGCGTTCGATCTGGGAGACGTACGTGCGATCGACCTCGGCCGTCAGGGCGAGTTGTTCTTGCGAGATCCCTGTGACTGACCGTGCGTGCTTGATCGCAGCGGCGAGTTCGGCGCGAAGTTTCTCAAAGCTTGGGTTGGCGTTCATGCGCCAACCATGTTTGTTTTGAGATTACAGATCCACGGACTATCGTCTACAGTTCATCAACGCAAATCGGAGAAAAGGGATGTTCTTCAAAACCCACAAACGCGCCGAGTTGAAGGTGCCCTATGAAACAGCGCCGGGCGAAAAGCTCTGGTCGTTCGTTGAGCTCGAGTTCTCGCTGCCGGTCTACGTGATGCGCACCGAGATCGAAGCCGAGGGCGTCACGCTCGGCGGTGAGGTTCTGGCGCTCAACGTGCTGGAACTGATCAAGTTCGCTGAGGGCCGGGATCACTCGCACCGACTGCTTGCAGTCGACCTGCTTTTCAACGCGCCGGGCCTGGAGCGCCGCTCCTTCCATAGGCTCAATGAGGTTTGGCGTGCCCCTGCGAACGGGGCCCTGCGCTTCATCGTGGACGACGGTGCTGCCCTCGACCTTGACGTTTCAGGGCAGGGTTTCGACGCCTCGACATTGCAACTGATTTTTCAGGCGCCAGCCCTACACTCGTCCTCTCACGGCTAGTCCCATCATTCAGCCATCGCCGGACACCTGCCCCACGTGTCCGGCGAAGGGGCGATCAGAATCGGAGAGGAGGCACACCCCCGACAAACTGGTGGGGATCGCCCTCAGCGCCACAGCCGCTCGAACCGCGCCGGGTTGGTCGCCGTGTAGCGCACGGTGTGCTGGATGTTGCGGTGTCCCAGGTAGTCCTGGATGAGCCGGGTGTCCGCGCCCTGGTCGGCCAGGGCGAAGCCGCAGGCGTGGCGCAGCATGTGGGGGTGCGCCTCCACGGACAGCTCGGCCAGCTCCCCGTAGCGCCGGATCGCCACCCAGGCGGTCCGGCGGTTGAGCGGCGCCCGCCGCTCCGAGACGAAGAAGGTGTTGCCCGCCGGCGCGAGACGCGCCCGCTCGGTGAGCCAGGCCTTGATGGCCCGCAGCTCGTCGCCCCGAAGCGGGTGCGTCGTCGACAGCCCCTTCTTCAGCCGGACCACGTGCAGCACCCGGCTCTCGAGATCGACCTGGTGCAATTTGAGCGCGCAGGCCTCGGATACCCGTAGTCCATGACGGAACATCAAGAGGATCAGGCAGCGGTCGCGCAGCTCGGTGCGGCTGCCGCGGGTGGCCGTGATCAGGCGCTCGACCTCGCGCGCGGTGAGGTGTTTGCGGTCGTTCATCGTTTTGTCCAATGTTCGGCGAAAAAACGCGGCGCAAAGCCGCGCCGTTGCTGGGGGGGGTGGCTGGACATTAGACAAAAGGGTTCATTTTGTCTAATCAAGACGCCTCAGACTTTGCCTCGGTTGCTAGACCATCAACTTCAACTGAACCAACCTTTTTTATTCTTGGACATCTCACTTAGCACCTGCCCTTGCTGCAAGACCTGCTGGCCTTGCTCCGCTAGTAGCCGATGCATAGCCCCGAGATCCGCACGTAGCGCGCCCATCTCACGGAGCATCTTTACTGAATGTTCAAGCATTGCATCCGATGCGCGACTCGAATTCACGCAGACTTGGGAGGTCAGCCCTTTGACCTCGTCCACCGTTTTCTGTGCGGCGTCGATGCTGCTTTGCAGATCGTCACGCATGGTTCCGTTGACAGTCGCAATACGCTCAAACCCTTGGGTAGTAGCCTGCTGAAGGGCTGTTACGCCTGACACAACACGCTCGATCGCCTGGAGGCTTCGCTCGCTGGTCTCACCGAGCTTGTCCAGAATTGCAGCAGACGCATCACGCTCCTGTGCAAATCTATGAATCAGATCAGCAATTGCCTGCTCATGGGAGTGTAACAACTCGGTCACTTCCCGCATCGAAGTGGTTAAGGAGGCTGCCGACTTGAACGCGTCTGATGCCTCGATGCGCTGAACAACGTCGGGGACAGAATCCACAAGCGACTCAACCGCGAACTTGCCGCTTTCCGCGTGCGCCTGGGTTCGTTCAATCTGACCGAGCGCGCTTGTGAACGCACCTTGTATCCGCTCTACACTGTTCCCCAACTCACGAAGCACATCGCCGATTTCGCTTAGACGCCGGGAGGCGTCCCCGTACTTTTTTGTTTGGTCACGCAGCGCTCGCAACTCCTCCGCAAGGGTTTCAACCTCATCAATGGCGGTGAGCATCGGTTCTGTGTGATCGTTCATAAAAAACAGTTCCCTTCGTTAAGGCGCTACAAGTCTAGGCGCACAGGTGCATCGGATCGGGCATCGTGCAGAATTGCAGCCATCCAATGATCACGCACAGCCTTCCGGATGAAGAACCGCTGCAACGCCTCCGTTTTGCGGCCATGCCTCATCAGCCACAACCCGAAAACGCCATGTAGGCGGTCGGTGAGCGTTTCGTCGATTTCGGGCACATAGTTTGCCACCGCATCGCCCAACGCTTTGGCCTGCTCGTCGCCTTGAGCCTCTGCCATGAACTTCAAGGCAGCCTTGAACTCTTCCTCGCTTCGGTTCAAATCGTTCTTGGTGGGCTTGAGTCGCGTACTCGCACTGATCGACAGCAGGCCAGGGTGCGTCGGATAACTTTCCAGCACCCGCTGGCAGGCGCCATGCAGCTCACTCAGGGGCCGCCTCAGAATTCGGAAAATAAAGCACGTTAAGCGCTCGCCTCAGAATTCGGAAAAATTCGTACGCTAAGCGCGTGATGTTCCTAAAAGCGTCTCTGTGTTGTACAGACTTCATGAGAAATATATTGACCAACATTCGCACGACCGTTAGAATGTAAGTATGAAACAAAGACTCCTTAAAGACCTGCTTTACGAACAGGTGGCCCGTATCGGCAAAGCTGTTTCCAGCCCTAAGCGGTTGGAACTGCTTGAGCTGTTGGCTCAGGGCGAAAAAACCGTTGAGACGCTCGCTGGTGAGCTAGCCGTAGACGTCAAGCTCACCAGCGCGCACCTAAAAACCTTGAAAGAGGCGCGCTTGGTGGCATCGCGTCGTGACGGCAAGTTTGTGATCTACCGGCTCAGTGGCCCGGATGTCGCCCGGTTTTGGGTCATGTTGCGCGAGGTGGCCGAAGAGCACCTAGTCGAGTTGCGTGTCGCGCTTGGCCAAATGGTGGCCGATCCTGCCCGGCTTGCGGCTGTTGGTCGCCAAACCCTCTTGGAGCGCGCGCAGCGCGGCGAAGTTGTCGTGATCGACGTGCGCCCGCAAACCGAGTACGAGACTGCGCACCTGCCTTTCGCCCGCTCGATGCCGGTCGCCGAGCTCGAGCGTCGGCTCACCGAGTTGCCGCTCGACAAGGAGATCGTCGCGTACTGCCGCGGCCCGTTCTGCCTGCTCTCGGATGAGGCCGTGGCCCTGCTCGCGGCGAAGGGTTATCGGGTCCGCAAGATTCTTGACGGCGTCAGCGAATGGGAAGCAGCCGGCCTCCCGGTCGAGGCGGCGGATAAGCGCTGATGGGCCACCGACTGCCGCGCACCCGTCATCCACTTCAATGCAAAACCAGGGAGAAATGCCATGTCCAGCACGCTTTTCATCATCAATGACGCGCCCTACGGCAATGAGCGGGCCTACAACGCGCTGCGGCTCGCCGGGGCGCTCGCTGGCCGCGAAGATCAGCGGGTGCGGGTTTTCCTGATGGCCGATGCGGTCGGCTGTGCCAAGGCCGGCCAGAAGGTCCCTGAGGGCTATTACAACGTCCAGCTCATGCTCGGAAAGATCCTGCGCAAGGGTGAAGTGGCCTTGTGCGGCACCTGCATGGATGCGCGCGGGCTGACCGATCAAGACATGGTCGATGGTGCCCGACGCTCGACGATGAGTGAACTCGCCCAATGGACCGACGAAGCGGACAAGGTGTTGGTGTTTTGAGCGCTCGAACGATCCAGGGGGGACAAATGTTTCCAGGCAGCCGCAACGTTCTGCTCCTGGCATCAAGTCAGGCCATGATGATGTCGGGCATAGTCATGTCGATGGCGCTGGCTGCGATTCTTGGAAGCGGGCTTGCGCCAGACAAAAGTCTCGCGACGCTGCCTGTTGCTGTCATGGTCATCGGGACGGCGATTGCGTCACTGCCCGCGGCGATCCTGATGCGCCGCTTTGGGCGGCGTACGGGCTTCCTGATCGGCGCCGCGCTTGGGGTCTCCGGCAGCACGATCGCCGCGCTCGGATTGCAGCGGCACTCTTTCGAGCTCTTCGTGCTGGGCCATCTTCTGCTGGGCTGCTACCAAGGCTTCGCGAACTATTACCGGTTCGCCGCCGCAGAGGCGGTCGATTCGGCTCATGTCAGCAAGGCCATCGCCTGGGTGGTCGCGGGCGGTGTCGTTGCAGCGTTCCTCGGGCCTCAACTGGGTCAGTGGGGGCGAGACTGGTTCGTCAGCGGACTGTTCGTCGGATCATACGTCGCCCAGGCCGCACTCAGCGTGATCGCCCTGGCGCTGCTGGCGTGCGTGCGGCTCAAGCCGGTGGTCGTCGCGGCCGGCGGTGCGGCGCGGCCCTTGCGCGAGATCCTCGCGCAACCGGCGCTGCGCGCTTCGGTCCTGGGTGCAGCAGTCGGCTATGCCGTGATGATCATGGTGATGACCGCGACCCCGCTGGCGATGATCGGGTGCGGATTGTCCTCGACCAGCGTCACGCCGGTGATTCAGTGGCACGTCGTCGGGATGTTCGCGCCGTCGTTCTTCACCGGTAACTTGATCAAACGCTACGGCGCGCCCCGCATCATGCAGACCGGCTTCGTCCTGCTGCTCGCGCATGTCGGGATCACGTTGCTTGGCGTCGAGTTTCTGCACTTCCTGTCCGCCTTGATCCTGCTCGGTGTCGGCTGGAACTTCGCCTTTATCGGCGGTACGGCGCTGCTCACCCAGACGTATCGCCCGTCGGAGCAGATGAAGGTCCAGGCGATCAACGAGTTCTCGATCTTCGGCCTGGTGGCGCTCGCGACGCTATCGGCCGGCTGGCTCTATGACCGTTTTGGCTGGGCCACGCTCAACCTGGCCGTGGTGCCGTTGCTGATTCTTGCCTTGATCGCCGCGATCGGCATCGAGCGTCGGCTCCGGCCGGTGGCAACGCCAGCCTGAGGGCATGCACACGTCTTCAAACCTGCAACTCAACAGCAAGGAGTAGAGAAATGGAAAAGAACGTTTCAACCTGGGACCGCGCCATACGCGTTCTGCTTGGGGTCGGCTTGATCGGTGCAACCGTGATGGGAAGTATCGGCGCCTGGGGCTGGGTCGGCGTAGTACCGCTTGCGACGGGGCTTGTTGGCTTTTGTCCTCTCTATAGGGTCTGCGGCTGCAAGCGCTGCGCGGCCAAGTCTTAGGGCTGCCCGGAAGCAATTCATATCGGGCGAAAGGAACGCGAATTCGTCTCGGGAATCGACCAAAGTTCACTAAAGAGCATCCAGGATCATGACTGAAAGCACTACGCAGGGACTGTCCACGCGCAGCATCCACGGCAGCGGCGTCAAGGATGCGGCTGGCAGTCCGCATGTACCGATCTACAACACGACCACTTTTGCGTTCCCCTCGACCGCGGATCTCCTCGATGTCGTCGATGGCAAGAAGGCCGGTGCGCTGTACACCCGCTATGGCTTGAATCCGAGCATCTTCGCGCTGGAGGAAACCTTGGCTGGATTGGAGGGTGCCGAGGCGGCCTGGGCCTTCTGTTCCGGCATGGCGGCGGAGACCGCGCTGTTCCTCACCCATGGCCGTGACGGCATCGTCTGCATCGGCGACGCCTATGGCGGCACGCTGGAACTACTTGCAACGCAACTGCCGCTACTCGGCATCAAGACCCATCTCATCCTCGGCAGCGAGCTCGATCGCCTTGATGAACTCCTCGCGGACGGCCCCAAGCTGGTTTTCTTCGAGACGCCGACCAACCCGACACTCGAACTCTTCGATATTCGCGCCATCGCCGCCAAGGCGCATGCACACGGCGCTCGGGTCGCGGTGGACAACACCTTCGCTTCGCCGGTGAATCAGCGCCCGCTCGAACTCGGGGCGGATTTCGTGGTGCATAGCGCCACCAAGTATCTCGGCGGTCACAGCGACCTGACCGCGGGTGCCATCATGGGGGCGAAGGACCTGCTCTTGCCGATCTGGAACTGGCGCAAGAACCTCGGCTCCATGATCGCGCCCGAAACCGCATCGCTGCTGTCGCGCAGTCTGCGGACTCTGGTCGTTCGAGTGCGACAGCAAAACGCCTCGGCGCTGGCCGTCGCCGAAGCCATGGCACGACACCCGAAGGTCAGGCGTGTGTTCTATCCGGGCTTGCCGGATTTTGCCGGTCACGGCTTGGCCAAGGCGCAGATGCACGGCTTTGGCGGAATGCTGACGATCGAAGTGGCAGGGGGTGGGGAGGACGCAACCCGCGTGGCCGACCGTCTGCGGCTCTTCGCCTTGGCCCCGAGCCTGGGCGGCGCCGAGAGTCTCGTGACCCAGCCCTGCACGACGACCCACCATGGCCTGACTCCCGAGGAGCGCGCCCGCCGTGGCATCTCGGACGCCATGCTGCGTCTTTCGATCGGGCTGGAGGACGCCGAGGACTTGATCGCCGATCTCGAGCAGGCGCTGCAATGACGCCGCCGGTCTATCTCGACTACAACGCCACCACGCCAGTGGCGCCAGAGGTTGTCGAGGCAGCCATGCGCAGCATGGTTGCAACGTACGGCAATCCTTCCTCCTCGTATTCCCTCGGGCGGGAGGCGCATGCAACGGTTGAGGACGCCCGTGCCGCAGTGGCGGAACTGATCGGCGCCGCTGACTCCGACGAGGTGTGCTTCACCGGGTGTGCGACCGAAGCGAACAACCTGGCGCTCCTGGGGGTTGCCCGAAAGCTTCAAGCTACAAAGCGGCATCTGGTCGTGAGCGCCATCGAGCACCCGGCAGTCATGGAGCCCGCGCTGCAGTTGAAGCGCGAGGGGTGGGCGTTGACGGTGGTTCCGGTCGATGGCTTTGGCCGTGTGTCGGCCGCCGACGTGAAAGCGGCATTGCGACCCGACACGGCGCTGGTGTCGATCATGCACGCCAACAACGAGATCGGGACGATCCAGCCCATCCGAGAAATATCGGACATCACGCGACGAGACGGAATCTTGCTGCACACCGACGCAGCGCAGTCCGTCGGCAAGATCCCGGTCGACGTCGAAACGCTCGGCGTCGATCTCCTGACGCTTGCCGGGCACAAATTTTATGCAACGAAAGGAATTGGCGCGCTTTACGTACGCCGGGGCACGCCGATCGTCAACATCCTGTTCGGCGCAGGTCAGGAGCACGGGTTGCGCCCCGGCACCGAGAACGTCCCCGCCATCGCCGGCCTGGGCGCTGCATCGCGCCTGGCGCGCGGGCGCTTGCCGTCAGTTGATGCGCGGTTGCGGGCGACGCGGGACGCGCTGCAAGAGCGGCTTCAGGCCGCCGTTCCCGGGCTCGTCCTCAACGGCCATCCGACCGAACGCCTGCCCAACACCCTTCACGTCTCCTTTCCCGGCGTCAGCGGCCGCGCATTGCTGCAGGCCGCGAGCGAGCATGTCGCAGCCTCGGTCGGCTCGGCCTGCCATTCCACAGGCGATGCCGTGAGCGGCGTTCTTGCAGCCATCGGCTGCGATGCGGCTCGCGCGGCAGGTGCCGTGCGGCTGTCAACCGGGTGGCCAACAACGATGGATGACATTGAACGGGCCGCAAACGCACTGGTTCTGGCTTGGCGTCGATTGGTAGAACTTTGAACCCTGCCGACTACGACGCGTGGTATGACAGCGAACGGGGTCGCTGGATCGGCGCAACCGAGTATGGTTTGCTTGTGCGGATGCTCGGCCCTCGGCACGGCGAGCGAGTTCTTGATGTGGGATGCGGTACAGGCTGGTTCACGCGGCGGCTTGCCGCTCGCTCGGCCTTGCGGATCACAGGCGTCGACCTCGATGAATCGTCGCTGGCATTTGCGCGCGGGAAAGACGCGTCGTCGAGGTATGTACAGGCGGATGCGCTGGCCCTTCCGTTTGCCGACGAAACCTTCGACTGTGTGGTCTCGGTCGCCGCCTTGTGTTTCATCGAGGAATGGCCAGCCGCGTTCCGGGAAATCGTCCGAGTCACCCGTCGACGGTTCATCGTCGGGCTTCTGAACAAAAGCAGCTTGTTGTGGCGTGAAAAGGGGCTTCACGGCGGTACGGGAGCCTAT